>NZ_CM001837.1:532408-817307 GCF_000355805.1 Dokdonia sp. PRO95 | reverse complement strand
CTTACCTGATTGTCCTGAGATTTTCACAGCAGACCCTACCGATATTGAGTATGTGGTTGCGGATGACGAAGGTAATGTTTCAGATCCAGCAAGTGTAAGTGTGAGTTTTGTTCCAGAACCACCAGTTGCGATGGATGATGCTAGTAACAATAATATGACTGGTGATCCAGTGATTGTTAATGTTGCAGGTAATGATATGGATCCTGATGGTACTTTAGATTTGACGACGGTTCAAATCGTGGGAACTGCCAATCCTGGAGATGATTTAGTAGAGCCTGGAGTAGGAGTTTGGAGTGTTGATCCAGTAAGTGGAGCGATTACTTTTACACCTTGTAGTGCAGCTGGAATTCCTGATGCTAGTTGTGTTGGAGTATCTACCCAAGATCCACAAGACATTACTTATACAATAAATGATAATGATGGTAATGTATCTAACGCAGCTACGGTATCTGTGATGTATGATGCAGAGCCACCAGTAGCACAAGATGATGAGAGTTTAGCAAATACACCTGGTGCAACGGTAAGTGTAGATCCAACGGCTGATAATGGCAATGGAGTAGATGCAGATCCTGATGGTACCTTAGATGTAACTAGCGTGAGCTTAGTAGTTCCAGTTGGAGCGCTAGACGTTGCTATTGATGCTAATGGAGACGTAACTGGTTACACAGTACCAGGAGAAGGTTCTTGGCAGGTGAATCCAATTACTGGAACAATAAGCTTTATTCCAATAGCTGGATTTAATGAGGATCCAACTTCGCCTGCTAGTTATACGATAGACGATAATGATGGTAACCCATCAAATATAGCTACCGTAACCGTGGATTACGTTCCTGTTGCAACTGCCGATGTAAGTGCAGATAATACAACTGGTCTTCCAGTAGTGATAGATGTACTTGCAAATGATGTTAATGGGGATGTTGTAGATCCATCGACGGTACAGATTGTTGGTACAACAAATCCTGGTGATGACCTAGTTGAACCTGGAGTAGGAGTTTGGAGTGTAGACCCAGTAACAGGTGCAATTACTTTTACACCTTGTACTGCTGCGGGCATTCCAGATGCTACTTGTACAGGATTATCTGTAGAAGATCCAGCACCTATCGCTTATACAGTAATGGATAATGATGGGAATCTAAGTGATCCAGCAGAGGTTTCTGTTTCTTTTGACGAATGTAATGGACAAGGACTTGGAGATTGTGATGGTGATGGTGTTTCAAATGATGATGAAGTAAATGGTGGTACTGATCCTAACGATCCTTGTTCTTATAATGCTATGGATCAAGATTTAACTATCGTTACAAATGAATGGAATAGTATTGATTGTGATATGGATGGTCTTACTAACAATGAGGAGACTACAGGAATCGATGATCCTTCAACTCCAAATGATCCAAATGGTAACACAACAGATCCACAAAATCCAGATACAGATGGTGACGGTGTAACAGATGGTGATGAAGCTGGAGATATGACAGATCCTAATGATCCTTGCGATTTACAGGTAAGTAGTCAATCTGTAGATCCTTCTCAGATGTGGAATGATCTTGATTGTGACCTGGATGGATTAACTAATGCAGAAGAAATCACTGGAACAGATGATCCTGATACTCCTGCAGATCCTAATGGTAATACAACAGATCCTACTAACCCTGATACAGATGGTGACGGAGTTTCTGATGGTGATGAAGCAGAAGATAAAACAGACCCTAACAGTCCATGTGATTTCTTAATAGATAGTGTTACACTACCTATGGATACTGATTTTGCTAGCCTTGATTGTGATGGCGATGGTGTAACTAATGCAGACGAAATAGCAGATGGTACAGATCCATTTGATGTTTGTGATTTAGTAGCAGATAGCCAGACTGTAACAACAACAGCAGAGTTTAACAATGCAGATTGTGACAACGATGGGTTAACTAATGAGGAAGAGATTACTGGAATAGATAATCCGCTTACTCCTTCAGATCCTAACGGTAACACTACAGATCCTACTAATCCTGATACAGATGGTGACGGAGTTTCTGATGGTAGAGAAGGATTAGATGGTACAGACCCTAATAACTCTTGTAGTTTAGAAGTAAGTAGCCAGACACTCGCTGCTAGTCAAGAATTCCTTGATGGAGATTGTGACGGTGATGGTATTCTAAACGGTGAAGAACTAGGTGACGAGAATGATAATGGTATTCCAGACTTCCTAGAAGTAAATAATGGTAATCCAGATGCAACAGATGGATTAGAAGTATTTGATATTATGACTCCTAATGGTGATGGCCTTAACGATGTCTTTGTAATAAGAGGTATCGAGCAGTATCCTAATAATAAGTTACGTATCTACAACAGATGGGGAGTGCTTGTTTGGGATGCAGACGGATATGGACAAGATAACGTCTTCTTCAGAGGAGAGTCTAATGGACGTGTAGTTGTAGATCAAGACAGGTTATTACCTGTAGGTACCTATTACTACGTACTTGACTATACAAACGATGCTGGTTCACTCAAGCAACTAGCAGGACCATTATATATTAATAGATAATAAAACAATAATATTTGGTACGCTTTCGCGAAAGCAAAAAAAGAAAGTGTACCAAATTTAAATACACACCTATGAAAAGAACATACATCGCCATAGTAGCCCTGGCAGTAGTCGTTTTAGGTCTTACAACTGAAACTGCAGTAGCACAACAAGATGCTCAGTACACGCAGTACATGTATAATACATTAAGTATAAACCCAGCCTATGCCGGCGCAAGGGGAGGTCTAAGTGTATTAGGATTACATCGTAGTCAGTGGGTAGGTCTAGATGGAGCTCCTAGAACGCAAACGGTTTCCATACATTCTCCAGTAGGAGAGTCAAAACGTGTAGGACTAGGTTTAAATATTACTAATGATGAAATATTTATAAGTAATGAGACTTACATAGATGTAGATTTTAGCTATACGATACCTACCAGTGATGAGGGAAAGCTAGCTTTTGGATTAAAAGGTGGTGTGCATTTACTTGATATTAATTACAGTCAGGCAAACCCATTTCAAAATGGGGACAATCTAGCTACGGCTCAAAATAATATTGACAACAAGTTTTCTCCGCAAATAGGACTTGGTATGTTTTACTATACTGATAAATATTACTTAGGGTTGAGTGCTCCTAATTTATTGCGCACAGAGCATTTTGATGCTAGTGACAACTCAAATAGTACAAACTCTACATTTCTAGCTCGCGAGAGAATCAATTACTACCTAACTACTGGATATGTATTTGACATCACTCAAGACTTCAAATTTAAGCCAGCAGGACTTGTAAAAGCTGTTCAAGGAGCACCACTACAAGTGGACGTAACGGCTAATGCATTGCTTTATGATAAGTTAACTCTTGGACTTGCTTACAGATGGAGTGCTGCATTAAGTGGCCTTGTAGGCTTTCAGATTACAGATAGCTTAATGATTGGTTTTGCTTATGATAGGGAGACCACAGAGCTACAACAGTTTAATAATGGTAGTTATGAAGTTTTCTTAAGGTTTGAAGTATTTAAGCAGCCTAAAAAATTAATATCTCCACGTTTCTTTTAATTCTTTATTTAGTAGAAGATTTTTAAAACACATATTTATGAAACAAGTATTCCACTATATAATTATTTTATCCTTCATTTTTAGTGGTACCCTCGGGTATGCTCAAGAAGGTAAGGTTAAAGTTGCAGGAGAAAAATTTGAGGAATTTGCATACGTAAATGCACGTGATTTATACTCAAGAGTTGCAAATAGAGGGTTTACCTCTCCAGAAGTTTTTTCAAAACTAGGAGACTCTTATTACTTTACAGCAGATTATGCAGAAGCAGCACAATGGTATGAGAAGTTAGTTGCTACAGGAGAAGAAGTATCTCCTGAATATTATTTTAGATATGCACAGTCGCTTAAGAGTGTTAAGAAGTACGATAAGGCAGATAAAATGATGGCTATATTCGTACAGATGAGCGGGACAGATACTCGAGGTGAAATGTTTGAAAAGGAACGTGATTACCTTAAGGAAATAGAAGCTCAGTCTGGTCGATATGCTGTTGAACAAGTAAACTTTAATACAGGATTACAAGATTTTAGCCCAAGTTTTTTGGGTGAAAGAGTTGTGATTTCTTCAAACAGAAAGAGTAGTACTGGAGATTATATTCACGATTGGAATGACCAGCCTTTCTTAGATCTATATGTAGTAGATAATGCAAAAAGCGATAATCCATCTATTGAAAAATTTTCAAAAAATATAAACACTCCATATCATGAGAGTAGCTCTGTCTTTACTGAAAGTGGAGATGAGATGTATTTTACGCGTAACAATTACAGTAAAAAAACAAAGCTTAAAAGAGATGAAGCGGGAACCACGAAATTGAAGTTGTACCATAGCTATAAGCGAGGTGGTGTATGGAGTATTCCAGAAGAGCTTCCTTTTAATAGTGATGAATACTCTACGGCGCATCCTGCATTGAGTCCTGATGGTACGATATTGTACTTTGCATCAGATATGCCAGGTACTAAAGGATTAAGTGATATATGGATGTCTACTATAAACGAAGATGGCACTTATGGAACACCTGTAAATCTAGGAAGCGAAATTAACACAGAAGGAAGAGAAACCTTTCCATTTGTTAGTAGCGACAACAAATTGTTTTATGCGACAGATGGCCACATAGGTCTTGGAGGATTAGATGTATTTGTTACTCAATTAAGTGATGATGGTAAAGTAGGAGTTTCATATAATGTAGGAAAGCCTGTTAATAGTAGTGCAGACGATTTTGGACTTATTTTAAGCGAGTCTAGAGGAACTGGATATTTTTCTTCTAATCGTGCATCTGGTCTAGGTAACGATGATATTTATAGCTTTACAAGAGATAGAAAGATTTTGACTAATTGCGCTCAAAACATCGTAGGTACCACTAGAGATGTAAAGACAGATGAAATACTTCCTCAAACTACAGTGACATTAAGAGATAAGGTAAATCAAGTTGTAGCAACGGTAACAAGTGATGATCTAGGGAAATTTACTTTTAGTGATGTAAATTGTAGTGAAACTTATGTAGTGCGAGGTGCAAAGGATACTTATGAGCCACACGAAGTTATTTTGACTACAAGTAGTGATGTAGGTGGTATTATAAATCGTGATGTTTATTTGAAGCCAGGAGCTCAACTTGTTATAGGAGGAGATCTTACTAATATACTAGAACTTAATCCAATTTATTTTGACTTTGATAAATCAAACATACGCCCAGATGCTGCTCTTGAACTAGAGAAGGTGATTGCGGTAATGCAACAGTATCCTACTTTAAAAATTGACGTTAGATCACATACAGATAGTCGTGCCCCAGATGCTTACAATATGAAGCTCTCTCAACGTAGAAATGTATCTACCATACGTTATATTGTGCAGCAAGGCGGTATAGATGCTTCTAGGCTTACAGGTCGCGGTTATGGTGAAACGCAGCTTACAAATGCTTGTGCAAATGGCATAGAATGCTCAGAAGAAGAGCACCAGCTTAATAGAAGGTCAGAATTTATTATAATGGCAAAGTAAAACCCATTTATAACTTATAAAAAAACCTCGCTCATATACTGAGCGAGGTTTTTTTATGGGTAATGTTGAGCTTCTTAAACCATTGAGAAAATGAGCGTCAATTGATATTACTTGGGTTTCTTTACTGCTTATATACAATACCGTTTTTCATGATAAATGAAACACGCTCTGTTGTTGTGATGTCTTGTGTAGGGTCATTATCTGTTGCAACAATGTCTGCAAGATATCCAGCAGCAATTACGCCTAGTTGTCCTTCCATATCCAATAGCTTACCGTTAGTAATGGTAGCAGATTGAATAGCAAACATAGGTGACCACCCATATTCTGTCATGTAGCGAAACTCTTTTGCATTCTCTCCATGAGGAAATACTCCGGCATCTGTTCCAAAGGCTATGTTTACTCCAGATTGTGCAACCATGGTAAATGTCTTTTTAAGTGTAGCGTCTACTTTTTCAATCTTAGGAATAATAATGTCTGGATAGTATCCTTTTATTTTTGCCTTAGCTGCAACATATTTTCCTGCAGATAGGGTAGGCACTAGATAGGTCCCATGTTGTATCATGAGTTTTACGGTTTCTTCATCCATAAAGGAGCCGTGTTCTATAGTCTGTACACCTGCTTTAATAGCGCGTTGCATACCTTCTTTTCCGTGGGCATGCGCAGCGACGTGCATCCCATATTCTTTGGCGGTGCGCACAATCTCATCTACCTCCTCTTGGCGAAACTGTGGGTTGTCTCCGTTCTTACTCACGCTAAGTACTCCACCAGTTGCGGTAATCTTTATTAAGTCGGCGCCATTTTTATAGCGTTGTCTTACTGCTTTTCTAGCATCGTCTACACTATTAATAACTCCTTCGGCCGGACCAGGATCACCCATATTAACCTTTTTAAATCCATTTGTGGGATCTGCATGACCTCCAGTGGTTCCTATAGCCTTTTCGGCAGTAAAGATGCGTGGACCTCTCGTTGTGCCCTTATTTATAGCATTTCTTAAAGATACATTTACACCGCTTCCTCCTAGATCTCGTACAGTAGTAAATCCTGCCATGAGTGTTCTCTCTGCAATTTCGGCAGCAGTAAAAGCTACGTCTGCTTCATTTTTAGTGAAGGTTTCCAAATACTTCTTTGGGTTGGTCTCACTCTCGACGTGCACATGCATGTCTATAAAGCCAGGCATCACTGTTTTTGACTTAAGATCAATAATGGTCTGGCCACTTTTCGCGGAAGCGTAACCTTTCTCAACTTTTATAATGCTATTGCCTAAAATGCTTACTGTTTGTTCGGTTAAAACTTTTCCATTGTTAGTGTCAATAAGTTTCCCGCAATGGAGAAGCGTTTCTTGACCGGAGAGCATAAAACTTGTAATGAGGACAAGTAGTAGAAAGAGGCAGTATTTCATAGCTTACTTATTTACAAAATCAATAACAGTTTTAGTTATAAATGCAATTTGGTCATCCTCTAGTTCTGTGTGCATAGGTAAGGAGATACAATCCTTCACAATAGCATTAGTCACTGGGAAGTCTGCCTCATTATAGCGAGTGTCTTTATAAGCTTTCTGGCTATGTAATGGTATTGGGTAGTAGACTCCACAAGGGATGCCATTTTCATTAAGGTGTTTTACTAGCGCATCACGATCTGTATCCTTTACCCTAAGTGTGTACTGGTGAAAAACATGGCAATCACAGCTATCACATATAAATGGAGTTATAATTTTAGTCTCATTTGTAAAAGCGGCAGTGTATTTACGTGCAGCATCTCTTCTAGCTTTATTATAACTGTCTAAGTGAGGTAATTTTGCTCTTAGTACGGCAGCCTGTATAGAGTCTAGCCTACTATTAACACCTACTACGTCGTGGTGATAACGTTCATACATACCATGATTTACTATTCCTCTAATGGTGTGAGCTAGCTCATCATCATTTGTAAAAATAGCACCACCATCACCGTAGCATCCTAGATTTTTAGATGGAAAGAAAGAAGTAGTACCTACGTGACCTATACCACCGGTTTTAACTTTCTGTCCGTCACGACCAGTAAATGTAGATCCTATTCCTTGTGCATTATCCTCTATTACATAAAGATTGTGCTCCTTAGCAAGATCCATAATGGCATCCATATTTGCTGCCATTCCAAAAAGATGCACAGGTACAATTGCTTTAGTTTTTGGAGTAATAGCCTTTTTTATTGCTTCAATATCGATATTAAAGTTTACTGGGTCAACATCTACTAGTACTGGAGTCAATTTTAATAGCGCAATAACCTCTACTGTAGCGGCAAATGTAAAATCTGCAGTGATTACTTCATCACCTTGTTCTAGACCTAGGCCCATCATAGCAATTTGCAAAGCATCTGTACCATTTGCACATGGAATAACATTTCTTACTCCTAGGTATTCCTCTAGTTCTTTTTGAAAAGCGTGCACTTCTGGTCCGTTTACAAAAGCGGTGTTTTCAATCACCTCCATGATTGAGCTATCAACACGGTCTTTAATCTGTGCATATTGACCTTTAAGGTCGACCATTTGTATTTTTTTCATCGTATAGTGGGAGGGAAGCAAGTGGCAACCCTGCAAGTGTAGTTATAAATAGATGTGTTTTTTCACACGAAACGAAATTACAAAAACTACAACCGCTTAACAATCTATTTATAGAACAAAGCACTATTTTTGAAACCATGCATAAATTGTATTCTCTTTTAATTACGCTTATTCAAGCTCTAATTCCAGTAGCTGGTTTTTTTAATGCAAAGCTTAAGAAGTCGATAGTAGGACGTAAGCACACCTTAAAAATTTTAAAAAAAGAACTCATCGCTGGCAAGCCTACTATCTGGATACATGCAGCTTCTTTAGGAGAATACGAGCAAGGAGTGCCTGTTCTTGAGGAGTTAAAAAAGAAGTATCCCGAGCACCAGATGGTCATTAGCTTTTTCTCCCCTTCTGGCTATGAGATTAAAAAAAATAACGCTTTCGCGAAAGCTACCGTTTACCTACCATTTGACACTCCTAAGAACGTCACTAAGTTCTTAGACATAGTATCTCCAGAAATGGCGTTTTTTGTGAAATATGAATTCTGGCCTAACTATTTAAGCGAACTCCAACGCCGAAAGATTCGCACGTTTTTAATTTCAGGGGTGTTTAGGGAAAGTCAGCCATTTTTTAAACCTTATGGAAAGTGGATGACAGCATCTCTCAAAAGTTTTGAGCACTTTTTTCTGCAAAACGAAGATTCTGCAACTGCATTACAGAAGTTAGGATTTGAAAATTTTAGCGTAAGCGGAGACACTAGATATGATAGAGTAAGTCATCAAATCGAAATGAATAACACTTTAGATTTTGTTCATACTTTTAAGAATGACAAAATGTGCGTAGTGTGCGGAAGTACTTGGGCAGAAGATGATGATGTGATTATAAATTACATCAACAAGAATGAAGGAGCAGCAAAATTTATCATAGCACCACATGAAATTAAGCCTGAGAAAATTGCGTTGCTAGCCTCAAGTATTAAGAGTAGGGTTATGCTATACTCTCAAATGAATGCAGCGTCACTAGCGTCTTACGACGTATTGATTATAGATACTATAGGTCTTCTTACTAAAATATATAGCTATGCAGATATTGCTTACGTAGGTGGAGCGATGGGAACTACGGGACTACATAATATTCTCGAGCCAGCAACCTTTGGTGTGCCTATAATTACTGGAGGCAATTTTGATAAGTTTCCCGAAGCAAAAAAACTACAGCAACTCGCAGGACTTTATGCCGTAACCAATCAAGCCGAATTTGATGAGCGTCTATCCAAGTTAATCGTAGATGAAACATTTAGAGCGCAAACAGGGATGATAGCGGGACACTTTATTAATAGTAATACCGGTGCCACAAAAGCTATTATTGACTACTTGAATAATTAGCTTGCTTAAAACTAAAGGACAGATTCTAAGTTACTATAGATACAGCCTCTCTTAAGTATCTTCTAAAGGGGAGCATCTCTTTATAGACAGAAACAATTGTTTTCTCAAAGTCGTCTGCTAGTACTTGTTCTTGTGAGAGTGTTACTTCTACTGCAAATGTTTTGTTTCTTAATAAATCTATGTGTGGGTGATCTTTAGAAAATCCTTTTGGAGCTGTTTTAAGTTTGTCATCTTCCCATAAACCACCAAAGGTTTTTATAAAACTAGGCTTGTTGATCATAGCTTTTAACTCCTCACCATTATAGTCTATAGCTTCTCGGATACTTTGTAGTATCTCTTTCTTAGGTCTCCAAAAGCCTCCTGCTAGTAAGTTTTGATTGAGGCCAATTTCAATATAAAAATCTCCTTGTTTTGTTTTCTGATCTAGTCCTGCGCCTATGTGGTCTTTGTAAATAGGCTTGTTTGGATGAAACATCAAATTGTTATTAATACGATTAATCGCTTTTTTACCTGGAGTATCAAAATACTCAGGATCAAATTGGGCGAGTTTATCGTTAAGGTGATTGAGCCATTTGATGTGATTGTCTCGTATATGATGATATTCACTTCTATGAGTATCCATCCACTCTTTTGTGTTGTTCTGTTGTAGTCGTTCTAAGAAATTGTAAGTGTCTCTAAAATTCATGGAAATAAAATTAACAGTTTTTATCTATAAATGATCTGCATATTCAAAAGTTAACGAATGATTTAGAAAACATTGGTTTCAAATTATGGAATACAACATTCTCGTTAGGATACATTTGTACAGTAATTAACAACCAAATTATGAAAACAAGAAATATTACAATTATCGCACTATTAATTGCATCGTTTACCGTAGCAAGTTGTAGAGAGACAGAGGTAAAAGAAACTACAGTTGTAAAAGAAGTTCAAGTAGAAACCGAAAAAGAACGTGAAGGTATCTTAGAAAGAGCTGCAAAGAAAGTAGATAATAAAGTAAATGAAGAAATTAACGAAGAGATAGAAAAAATAGGTGACGACAACTAAAACGTTGTGGCGTTCGTATATCATTTAATTAACTATTTAATTTAATTAAAATGAAAAGAATTTTTTTAAGTCTAGCACTTGTAGCTCTTTTAGGGACGTCATTTACACTTACTTCTTGTAGGGAGAATAAAACTGTTGAAGTATCTACAGATAATGGAGATGCAATAGAAGAAGGTGTTGATGACGCTGGAGACGCTATAGAAGAAGGTGTTGACGAGATCAAAGAGAATACAGGAACTGGCGGCACAGACGATAATTAAGTCTAACAGCTATTTTTTTTCAAACAACCAAAATTTAAAATTATGAAATCATTAAAAATAGGAGCTATAGCTCTTGGTGTCCTTGCGGTATCATTTACATCATGTAAAGAAAAGAAAACTGAAGCCGAAGTTATTATAGAAGAAGCAAAGGCTAACGCTGAGATAACTAAGGAAAAAGATACCGACGATGGCTACAAATTAAAAGTAGAAGGCGAAGACGGTTCTGAAACTAAGGTAAAAGTAGATGAAGATGGAGAGGTAAAAGTAAAAACTGACAACTAACTGTCAAACTTATATTTTAAAAGGTCGATAACTCTATGAGTTATCGACCTTTTTTTATGCTTTAAATTGAGTCATTTGTGCTTTGAGATCAAGCATGGATTGCTGGAGTTCTTTAAGTAAGCTATTGCTGCTTCCTTCATCAAGATTAAAAGTGAGCTTGCTGTTAACTTGCCATATTTCTTGAATGTCACTTACCGCTACCTCATAAGGCACGTACTCTTCATTTATGGATATTAATAACACCTTTTTTCCGTCTGGCATTTTCTGTAATTTCTTGACCACTACTGCGTCTTGTAAGACAATGACATACACTTTATTGTCACTAGCATATTCTAAGCTTTCTACCCCTTTTGCAAGTACCCAGTCTTCTGGTCTAAAGCTAGGCATCATACTATCGCCTTCTATTTGAAACCCTCTGTAAGTTGCATTGCGATATTGTGGTATTGGAAAGTCAAACGCTGGGAGCTTTTGATACCATTCTACATCTGCAATATTATTAGGATATCCGGCTGCGGCTTTTTGATTAACCAGCACCATATTTTCATTATCATCTTTATCAACAATAACAACTTTTGGACTTACATCACTTTTATCTGTATTGAGGTATTTTTGCTTACTATAACCATAAATCCACAAAGGATTGATATTAAAGAGTCTAAGGAGCTCTGTAATAACTTGTCCAGATAGTTTAGTTCTGCCACGTTCTATATCTGCCGTGCTATTTTTTATCCCTAATTTATCTGCAAATTCTGCTTGTGTGAAGTCGTGATCCTCTCGTACTTCCTTAAATCTGCGTATTTCTGAAGGTAAATCGTTTATGCCCATAAGGTAAATGTATGAAAATTAGGAATAATTCCTATAATAAATTGTTTTATTAATTTTTTTTGAAAAATCCAGGAAATGCAATTGATGCTAAGATTTATCTTAAATCGTTAAGATTTTGACGTAATGGCTAAGAAATTTGCATTTTGTCGATAATTACTACAGATATTGAATATTTTCTGTTATGAGAATGTGAAATTATGTTAAATTCGCGCATCTAATTATCCAAACAAATTTGAATTATGAAAAGATTTATTTTAAATGTTGCTGCTTTAGCATTAATCGTAGGTGCTGTTTCTTGTAGAGAAATGGAAGAAAAAGCAAACGAAGCTGGAAATGCTGTTGAAAACGCGGCAAATGCAACTGGTGATGCTTTAAATGACGCAGGAAACTCTGTAAAAGATGCTGCAGGTGATGCTGTTGATGCAACTGGAAATGCTGTAAAAGAAGCTGGAGATTCTGTAAAGGATGCTGCAAACGCAACAATGGAAGGTGCAAAGGATGCTGCAAACGCAACTGGTGATGCTGTAAAAGATGCTGCAAATGATGCTGTAAATGCAACTAAAGACGCTGCAAACAACGCTGCAAACGCTACTAAAGATGCTGCAACTAAAGCTGGTGATGCTGTAAAAAAAGCAGTAAACTAAGTCATATATAGTTTATAGAAATTACAATGCATTGAAACATTGTAATTTTTAAACAATAAAAAACCAGCCCTAAGGCTGGTTTTTTTATGGATATATGTTTATAATTTATTCTGGAAGCGCTGCGCTGCTTGCAGTCACATCTCTGTTTATCTTTCTCATAAGACCTTGTAAAACCTTACCTGGACCTACTTCTATAAACTCAGTAGACCCATCTGCTATCATTTGTTGTATAGTTTGTGTCCATCTCACGGGAGCAGTGAGTTGTGCAATTAGATTTTTTTGAATCTCGCTAGCACTTGTAACGGCACTAGCTGTTACATTTTGATAGATAGGACATACTGGGTTTTTAAAAACTGTATTCTCTATAGCTGCAGCTAGTTCTTCACGAGCTGGCTCCATCATAGGAGAGTGGAAAGCACCACCTACTGGCAGTACTAAAGCGCGGCGAGCACCTTTTTCCTTCATAACCTCACAAGCTTTATTGATAGCTTCTACCTCACCAGAAATAACAAGCTGGCCAGGGCAATTGTAGTTTGCTGCTACAACAACACCAGAAATTTCATTACAAACTTCTTCTACAACGTGATCCTCAAGACCTAAAACTGCCGCCATAGTAGAAGGTTGCAATTCACATGCTTTTTGCATCGCCTGAGCGCGTTTACTTACTAGCTTAAGACCATCTTCAAAATCTAACGCACCACTTGCCACTAGTGCAGAGAACTCACCTAGAGAGTGACCAGCAACCATAGAAGGTTTAAAATCTGTCATCACCGTTTTGATAGCGATTGAATGGATGAATATGGCAGGTTGTGTAACGTTAGTTTGCTTTAAATCCTCTGCAGATCCTTCAAACATTACATCTGTAATATTAAAACCTAATACATCATTTGCCTTTAAAAAAAGACTTTGAGCAGCAGGGTACTTTTCAAAAATATCTAGACCCATTCCTGAAAATTGGGCTCCTTGTCCTGGAAATATATATGCTTTCATAATTAAGAATTCATTTGTTGGGGTAAAAATACAAAACCTAGAAGATACCCGTGGTTGTTACGCTTTCGCGAAAGCGTGAAAAAATAGAATGTAGACTTATGTGGTTTTCTTCCAAGTTTCAAAAGTAAAGCCACTTTTATGCCTGTCATCTACATCGTGAAAAACACTTTTTGTAAGTTTCCAAGTATTAGTGTCTATGGTAGGGAAGAAGGCATCGGCCTCATATTCATTATGTACTCGTGTGAGTTCTATGTGTGTTGCATAGTCCATACCTAGCGTGTAAATCTCTCCACCACCTATAATAAAAACTTGTTTCTCGTCTTTACTGTAAGCGAGTGCATCTTCTAGAGAATGCACTACGATAGCATTTTCTGCCTTGTAATTTAGGTCACGAGTGATCACTATATGCGTGCGATTAGGCAACGGCCTAGGAAAAGATTCCCAAGTCTTACGTCCCATTATAATATGGTGACCAGTAGTTATCTGTTTGAAGTGCTTAAAATCATCTGGTAAATGCCAAGGGATGTTGCCATCTTTTCCTAAAGCATTATTTTCTGCAGCTGCGGCAATCATTGTTATCATAGGAGTGTATTCTGATCGTCTAGTGGTAAGGATGGATCCCTCATTACGGGACTTTTTTTTTCTGGTAATGGATGTGATTGCGCTACACTTTCTTCTATCTCTGCTATACGTACCTTCTGCTTTGTAACAAGTCTATCAAGGTGTTTTTGTTCCCACTCTTTATTCATAAACTTACTCATAAGTAATACATTTATGAGGTGAATTAGAAAAAAGAAGGTCCATAAAAGTATTGCCCAGACAAACCATGGTCTTTTGAATGGCTTAAATTCTTCTCCTACATGAAGTACCTGGTTAATTACTATAAGTAAGATTGCGCCTGCTAGAAAAGTAACAAAGTGTCTATAGAGATTCTTCTTTTGACGCACGCGTGCTTGCGCGTTTTCAATGAGCTCTTTTTGAACTGGATCAATAGAAGTAGTAGTTTTCTTTGAGAATAGTGACATAAAATGCGACCTTTATATGGTGATATAAAATTAGCCTTTTTGAGCGTCAATTGTAAATAGCTTATGAAAAATTTTGCAAAACTCTTTCCTATTTTAAAACAATATACCTATCTCAATACTGCGGGTTCGGGCTTACTGTCGTTACCTGTCATGGAGTGGCGTCAAGAACATGATCTCGATTTTCTTATACAAGGTAGCATACTTAAAGAAAATCAAGCTAAGGTGCTTACAAGTGTGCGAGAAAAGGTAGGTAAGCTTTTTTCTTGTAAAGCAAACAGAGTGGCACTTGTACCTAATTTTTCTTACGGATTTAATACGCTAGTCGAGGGGATCACAACGCATAAAAAAGTACTCTTGTTGGAGGGAGATTATCCTTCGGTAAATTGGCCTTTTGAGAGTCGAGACTTTAACTTGAGTTATATAAAAATCACTGGTGCTATTGAGGAGGAGATAGCAACCGCTTTCGCGAAAGCGCAACCCGAAATATTTGCCTTTTCTATGGTACAGTGGTTATCTGGTATAAAAATCAGTCATAAATTTTTAAAAGATTTAAAGTCAAAATATCCAGACACCTTATTTCTTGCAGATGCTACTCAGTATCTGGGCACCGAAGTATTTGATTTTGACAACTCTGCATTTGATGCGATAGGAGGTAGTAACTATAAGTGGATGAATGCTGGATATGGTAATGCACTGTTTTTGTTTAAAGAATCTGTAGCAGAGCATGTTGCTCCTAGAACCACAGGTTTCAATTCTATACAAGGAAAATATAAACCTCAAGAAGGTAGTTTTTTAGGAAGGTTTGAGCCGGGACATCAAGACACACTTAACTATGGCAGCTTAGGAGTTGCCATCGATGTGATACGACAGCTAGGAATGAAGACTATAGATGAAAAAATCAAAGCTATCAATACTAAGGCAAAAGAAGCCTTTGCAGAGAGAGGACTTATTTCAAAAGAAATTATAGATCGAGTAGACCACGGATCTTTTTTTAATATTAAGGGAGATGATAAGCTTGTGGAGCGTTTAAGAAATGAAGGCATTATAACTCTTGCACGAGGTGAAGGTGTGCGAGTAGGGTTTCATTATTTTAATACAGAAGATGATCTTAATAAACTGCTAGCTCTTTGTAGCTTTAAATAAAATTTTTTGGTCAATTTGATGATGGGTATAGTGCAAATACTATGATTTGTAATAAGCACTTACTAGTTTTTTAAAAAGTGCAAACGTTTTCGCTTTGCGGCTTTTTAATTTTGAAGCTCCTAATATTGTTATATCGTAAAAATAAGGTTAAACTATTGATATGCTGTTTTTTAAGTAAATATCCTGCTATATTTGAGTGTATTTTTAAACCTCTTATTATGGCAGTCACAAAAAAATTTTTAAAAACAAAACCTGTTTGTAAAGTTACTTTTGCAATACCTGCGGCACACGCAAGTTCTGTAGCTGTTGCTGGTGATTTTAATAACTGGGACACATCTACATCTCTCAAGAAATTAAAAAATGGAACCTTTAAAGGAACTTTTGATATTCCAACAGATAATTCTTACGAGTTTCGCTACGTAGTAGATGGTGAGTGGGTAAATGAGGCAGAAGCAGATCGTTTTCAATATAACGACTATGCAGCAACAGAAAATAGTGTCCTCGAATTATAATAACCAATCATATATTCATATAATTTAAAACAGCCATTTCATAGCTATATGAAATGGCTGTTTTAGTATTGAGTAATTCTTTATTCTACTACTTCTATACCTCTCCAGAAGGCAACGTGGTTTTTAATTCCTTTTGCTAGTTCGCTCACTTCTGGATAAAACCAGGCAGCGTCTTTATTTTCTTTTCCATCTACGGTAACGGTGTAATAAGAAGCGACACCTTTCCATGGGCAGGTGCTCTGCAAATCACTGGACGAGAAAAATTCTTTTTTAATGGCGTCATGAGGGAAGTAATGATTGTTTTCAATAACTACGGTATCATTACTTTCTGCTATCACTTGATTATTCCATATTGCTTTCATAATAGTTTTTTTAAATGTGAGAAGTTGCCTTTGCGTTTGTATTGATATTTATTTCTTCTTGAATAAATAGTTTTTATAGTAAGATTTACTATCTGAGAATTCATTTATTATCTCAAGCCCAGATTCCCCAGCTAGCCACTGTACTATGTTATCATCGTACTTTTGGCTAATCTCTGTGTGAATAGTTTCCCATGCTGTAAAATCTACAGTAAGGTCTAGTGATTTTATAGTTACAGATTGGTCTTTTGTGCTTACCAAATAACTTTTGGCAGTACCAGTCTCTGGATCGTATACTTCCCAGTGTTTGAAATTATCAGGATTAAAATCTGCCTCCATTTCATTATTAATACGGTGCAGTAAGTTTTTATTGAATGCCTCAGTAATACCTTCTGGATCGTTATAAGCATCAAGAATAGTCTGCGGGTTTTTCTTTTGATCAAACCCCATATAAAGCAAATCTCCAGAAGTCATTGCTTTCTGGATATTTGTAAGGAAATCTATAGCCTGTGGGTGTAGAAGATTACCTATGTTTGAGCCTAGTACCATAATAACTTTCTTGCGTTCATTGTATTCAGCAACATCTTCAAGAACTTCAAAATAAGTACCCTGTTGTGGTTTTATATTAATACCGGGTATTTCTCTTTCTACACTTTCTTTAAGTCCATCAAGTACATTCTGACTTATGTCAATAGGTAAGTATGTGAAGTTGTCGCCTCTTTCTATTAAATGTTTTAAAAGCACTTTAGTTTTTTTACCATCTCCAGCGCCTAGTTCTATGAGGTCAAAACCGTTACTGTCTGTAAAGGCTTTTGAAATCGATTCTTTATGTGTTTCAAAAATTTCAAACTCGCAGTTTGTGAGATAGTAGGAAGGCATCGCCATAATATCTTGAAAAAGCTTGTCGCCTTTTTTATCATAGATATACTTTGAAGATAGGAACTTTGGGAAGGAGGTGAGTCCTTCGGTTACTTCTTGACTAAATGCAGATGTGATGGTAGTAGTTTTGGTCGTCATAGACGTTTATGTCGTGGGTTTTTATAAATACTTTCACTGTTATTTGGCAAGGCGTAAACCTGTAAATTGCCAGCGTAGTCCGGTTTGAAAGAAATTGCGATAGGTATGTCTTGTATGTTTAGGCGGTGTTGCTACAGATCCGCCTCTTAAAACTTTTTGGTTAACCATGAATTTTCCGTTGTATTCTCCTAGAGCGCCCTCTTCTTTGGTGTATCCTGGATAAGGCAAGTATGAGCTTTCTGTCCATTCCCAACGATCACCCCAGTCTAGTTGTGAGCTAGCGACTTCCCACTCAAATTCTGTAGGTAATCTCATTCCTTTCCACTGTGCAAATGCAAAAGCTTCGTAATAAGAAATATGTGCAAGTGTCTCGTCTGGATTTATTTTTTGTAACCCATTATTAAGAGTGTATTGGTGCCATTCATCATCAATAAGGTACCAATACATAGGAGCAGTTATTTCATGCGTGTTTACCCAGTCCCAGCCTTCGGAATGCCATAAGAGCGTTTCTTGATATCCGCCAGCTTCAATAAATGCAATCCACTCGCCATTTGTTACTAGTGTATTTGATATTTGATAGTCATGCAGGTACACTTTGTGGCGACCTAATTCATTATCATAGCAAAAATCTTCTCCAGTATGGCCTATCTCATAGACTCCTTCATTAATGGTTATCAAGCTTTGTGGTGTTTCTTTTTTGCTTTCGCGAAAGCGTAATTCTCCTTCATAAATAGGAGTAAGAGGGTTGTTGCCCAAGATGTATTTAATATCTGTAACTAGTAATTCTTGATGTTGTTTCTCGTGGTGGATACCTATGGTGAGTAGTTTTTCTACTATAGGTGTAATTTCTTCTTCAAGAAGCTCTTGGAGTGCTTGAGTGACGTATGTGCGATATGCATATACTTGGTCTACTGTAGGTCTAGACAGGTTGCCACGATCTGTGCGCACGACTCTTTTTCCTACGCTCTCATAGTAACTATTAAATACGAATGCAAAATCTTCGCTAAAGAGGGTGTATCCTTCTTTATGGTGCTTGAGGATGAATTCTTCAAAAAACCAAGTAGTGTGTCCTAGGTGCCATTTTGGAGGAGAGACGTCTGCAATGGGTTGCACAACGTAATCTTCAATTTCTAGTGGTTTACAGATATTCTCTGTGTGTTCTCGAGTTTCAATAAAGAATTGGACAAGGTTTTCTATAGCAATCATATATATGACTTTTATGAGTCATATAAATTTACGGCTTTTTAGCAAGCCGTACTTGTGAGAATCTCTAGACTGGAGGAATAACGTAATAAATGTTTGTTAAATGAGCACATAGCAACGTCAAGAGAGGTGGAGCTAGTGCAAATTATTGCACTAGCTAGCTTTGTGATAAAATTAATTATTATCGTCTTCTTTGCCTGTGATGCCTTCATTTACAACCACAGTAAATGCGGTAGCAAATAGTGTGTTTCTAGGCTCGTCTTTGTGCATCGCTCCCTTGAAACGTGGTAGTTTTGATAAAACTTGAAGTGCCTCTTTTTCTATAGAGGTATAAGGTGTGCGCGCAGATAACTGATCGTAAGTGCCATCTTCTAATATTCTAAATTGCACAAAAACTCTGTGGTTTCCTTTAGGTAAAAGTGCCTCAAATTTCTCAAAGTCAAAATTACCTGTAATAAAATCTTCTACCTTATTACGAAAACATTCCTTGAGGAAGTTAACATTTGCTCCCTTGCACCCAGGATATCTAGGTGGAGTGTCTACTATAGTAAATGAAATGTCTTTTTTAATTTGTGCATGAGTATTTTGTGAGAAAAATGTACATATACAAACTAAGCTTAATAGAAGGTAACGCATATTAAAATGTAAAAGGAAGTTTAAGTTTGCTCTCTTTAGGAGTACCACCTATGTTTCCGGGTTTTAATTGTGGGATAGTCATGATAGCCGTTTTTACAGCCTTTTGCATCCCAGGAGTACCGCCAGTGACATTATTTACCACAGGCTTTCCTTCTTTATTGATAACCATATCAACTACAACGCGAGCTCCTTTTTGGTAATCACTTGGGAACTTTAGGTTACGCACAACGTGGGTTGCTAGTTTTTGCCTTAAGCAATTGTTTTTTGCATTTATAGATCCAGTACAACCAGGCCATGTAGGAGGAACTTCTTCAAGTCTCAATGTGGTAGACTTTTTCATGTAAACTCCTTCTTGAGCATTCATAGTTGTGATTCCTGCTACAAGTGCGAGTACAAATAATAGTTTTTTCATAAGGTAAGTAGGTTAGTTTGGGGGGTTAAATAGCCACTGCTCCTTTAATATGTGGATGCGGATTATAGTTTTCTAAAGTAAAGTCATCAAAAGTGAAGCCAAAGATATCTTTTACATCAGGATTAATTTTTAATGTAGGCAAAGTACGAAAATCTCTTGAGAGTTGAAGCTCAACTTGTTCCATGTGATTTGAGTAGATATGAGCATCTCCAAAGGTGTGTATAAACTCCCCAGCTTCGTAACCACAAACTTGCGCCATCATCATTGTGAAGAGCGCATAACTTGCAATATTAAATGGAACTCCTAAGAATATGTCTGCACTGCGTTGATATAACTGGCAGCTTAACTTGCCATCTGCAACATAAAACTGGAAGAATGCATGGCATGGTGGGAGCGCAGCTTTACCATTTGCAACATTCTCTGAGAAAGATGCTGAGGTGTCTGGCATTACAGAGGGATTCCATGCGCTCACGAGCATTCTACGACTGTTAGGATTAGTTTTAAGAGTTTCTACAATGTCTTTAATTTGATCAATCTCATCACCATTCCAGTTGCGCCATTGGTATCCGTAAACGGGACCTAGATCTCCATTCTCATTTGCCCACTCATTCCAGATACGCACGCCATTTTCTAGTAAATATTTGATGTTTGTATCTCCTTGCAAGAACCATAACAACTCATAAATAATAGATTTGAGGTGTAACTTCTTAGTTGTGACCATCGGGAATCCTTCAGAGAGATCAAAGCGCATTTGATACCCAAAAACGCTCTTAGTTCCTGTACCTGTGCGGTCACCTTTTTGATTTCCGTTTTCTAGTACATGTTTGATGAGGTCGTGATATTGTTTCATAGGTGCAGCGGTGATTTTTTGTAAAAGAGTTGGTGTAATTGAAGTAGGTGCTATGTCCCACAAAGTAATTAACTGTTACTCTCGTATAGCGTATAAAAATAAATACACCTTGCTAGTTGTACAACGCAAGGTGTATAATCTTGTTATGAGTTATTAACGAGGTCTTATTTACCTCCTAAAGAAGCACGATAATTATCTTCTTTTTCTAGGTTACGTTTTATTTTTTTGATGGCTGCTTCTATAGATCTTTCAGGTTCTATCACATTGTACTCACCCCAAAATTCTGGATCGCCAAAACCTAGATTTTCATCTGCCATGATTATTGATGGTGATATCTCTCCATCTTTACTAAAAGCATCTGCAGTGGTTACTTTCCAGTCTGTAACTGCCATCTCGCAAGAGAGTGTGTAAATAGATTTAAAAAGACGTCTTCTCTTTTTGACCTCAAAAGATAAATTTGCTTTTCCATAGCCGTAATACCATTTTCCATTTTTCTCTCTATAATCTACTTCATAAGAGATATCTCTTGCTTTCACTCGTACGCCGTTCGGCTTGCTTCTTACAAACATCTTGTTTACTTCAATTTCGTTTGTAAGATCTAGTGTAAATGTTGCTTTTTGTAATGCTAGTGATGTGGCGCTTACATACAATTGGCCGGCATATAAAGGACCCACGATGTTAGGTTTTGGCTCAAAACCTACAACTAGCACATCTTTACCGTTGAGCTCTGTAGGCGTTGCAAAACTAAAATGATAAGCATCCATCGTTTCTGGAGTGAAAATATATTCAGGATACTTCATTACATCTACATATAATGTACTAAAAGGCCCGCCTTGTAGCTTGAGTGCGATAGTATCAAGCTTAGCGTAATCTGTGCTCTTTCTTGATTTAAGTAAGCGTATTTGGTCCTCTTTGTTGCTTATGTATCCTTCTTTTTGAATAGAAACAACGGCCTCTGCCAGTGATGCATTTTTCTTTCTTTTTTTGATAGTCTCTCGATAAAATGCTGTCATCTTAAGCGGTTCACCTATGTAGTTTTCTCTCTTTTTATTAAAGACTTTTTTTACGAGTTCTTTAGCAGATTTGTACCCCACAACTTGCACTTCGCTTAGGTCTACGCTTTTTGGAGATAGGCGTATGTTTATATCATCGTCAACATTTGCAATATCTTGTATGCTGTTTTTATATCCTAAGGCTTCAATAAGTAGAGAAGGACTAGTTGTGGCTTCCATTATTTTTAAAGCAAAATCCCCTTCGGTATTTGATATGGTGCTTATGTTGGTTCCAACTAAAGTAATTGTTGCTCCGCTTATAGCTTGTTTAGTTTCGCGGTCATTTATAGATCCGTTAATGGTTGTGGTGGCAGTTTGAGCCAAGATTAGTATTGGAAAGAGCATAAGTATACATGCCCAAGTTAATTTGGTAAGCTTGTAAATAGTTTTCATAGCAATGAGTTTAAGTAAATTCTCAAGAAGTCTTTTTAACACTATAAGTTAATATATTTTTATGGCATATTTAAAATCCTGCTGTTAATTTATTAAAACTAAGAGGCTAAGATTTTAAGAATAAGGCACAATGAATGGGCACGCTTTCGCGAAAGCGTACTTCTAAAGTCGAAAAGAAAATGAATTATTTACACTAATGGATGTGGTTTTTAACCAATAATCATCCCTGCAATAGTTGCCGAAATTAATGAAGCTAGAGAGCCTCCAATTAATGCTTTTAATCCAAAACGAGATAGCTGTGTGCGCTGTCCAGGAGCTAGAGATCCAATACCGCCTATCTGTATACCAATAGATGCAAAGTTTGCAAAACCACAGAGCATGTAGGTTGCCATAATGATAGACTTCTCATTGTTGAGGTGAATAGCATTTGCAGTATTTTTAAGTTCTGCTAGCTGAATATACCCTACAAATTCACTGGCTGCTAGTTTAATTCCAAGTAGTTGTCCCATCATCGTGGTGTCTTCACTTGCAACACCTATGAGCCACATTAAAGGAGCAAAGATGGTTCCTAAGATAGCCTCTAAAGAAAGCTTAGGATATGCTGAGTTTGCTGCAATCCAATCGTTAATCGTAGTGATTTCACCTATCCAACCTAAAACTCCATTTGCCATTGCAATAAATGCAACAAATACAAGAAGCATTGCCCCAACGTTTACAGCAAGTCTAAGTCCTTCTGTAGTTCCATTTGCAATAGCGTCAAGAACGTTTGCACCTATTTTGTCATTAGATACACTTACGTCTGTATTTACTTCTTCAGTTTGAGGATATAGTATTTTTGATATTACAATAGCTCCTGGTGCAGCCATTACAGAGGCCGCGAGTAGGTGCTTTGCAAATACTAGGCGTAGAGCCTCGTCTTCACCACCTAGAAAGCCTATGTATGCTGCAAGGACAGCTCCGGCTACTGTTGCCATACCACCTATCATTACAAGCAGAATTTCTGACTTGTTCATTTTTTCTAGGTATGCTTTTATTAAAAGTGGTGCCTCAGTTTGTCCTAAGAAAATATTACCAGCAACACTTAAACTCTCTGCTCCAGAGATGCCTAATAACTTAGAAAGTAGCCATCCAAAGGCCTTAACCACCTTTTGAATAACCCCAAAGTAATACATAACTGATGTAAGTGCAGAGAAAAATATAATGGTAGGTAATACTTGAAAAGCAAAAATGTATCCAAAGGTAGAGGTGTCACTCACAAGACCTTGAAAAAGGAAATCACTACCGGCAAGCGTAAAGTTTAATATGGCGACAAATATACCTCCAATGAAATCAAATATTTTTTCTATAAAAGCTACCTTTAGAACACCGACAGCAATAACAAGCTGGAAGGCGAGACCTACGGCTACCGTTTTCCAGTTTATCGCTTTGCGATTACTACTAAATATAAAGGCAATTAGTATTAGGGAGAACATACCTAGTACTCCACGTCCAAAGCTTTCAAGAGAAAAACCCTGTGATGGAACTACATCCATAATCGCTTGAGGTGCCTCTTGCGCAAATACTGTAAATGAACTTAATAATACCAATAGGGTAAGTAGTAATCTGCGCATATAATAAATGGGTTAGTTGCGTTTTGAGATTTCATCTCTTAACTGGGCAGCTGTTTCATAGTCTTCGCTATTTACAGCTTGATCAAGTTTATTGTGTAAGTCTTGCAGTGATAACTTATTGTAATCACTATCACTAGAAGATGTCTCGTCTTCTAGTAAGATTTCATCCATTAGGATTTCGTCATCTTCTGTAAACTCCTCAGGGTTTGTATTTCCTTTCAAGAAAATCCCTGCTTTGTCTAAAATGTTTTTGTAAGTAAAAATAGGCGCTTGAAAACGTAATGCTAGCGATATAGCGTCACTAGTACGAGCATCAATTATTTCTTCAATGTTATCACGCTCGCATATAATGCTAGAGTAAAAAACGCCATCTACAAGCTTGTGTATAATTACTTGTTTAATAATGACATCAAAGCGATCTGCAAAGTTCTTAAACAAATCATGTGTGAGCGGTCGAGGTGGTTTAATCTCCTTTTCTAAAGCGATTGCAATAGATTGTGCCTCAAAGGCGCCTATAACTATAGGTAATTTACGCTCTCCTCCCTGCTCAGTTAGAATCAAAGCATATGCTCCATTCTGAGTTTGGCTGTAGGATATTCCTTTTATATTTAAACGCACTAAGCTCATAAGTTGCAAAAATAGGAAAAAGGCTGCATAAGTGAAGAAGTTTATCTCTCTAGAGTTGATGGTTTAAAAAATGCTGCTATCTATCAGATTTACAGTGTAAAAGGTGGTAAATAAAAATGAGCTTAAAGAAATATTTAAGCTCATTTTTTGTTTTAAAGAGTGATTGCTTAGCTATTTGCAGCCTTAAACGCTCTTAATTTTTCGTTAAGTTCTGGTACAACTTCAAAAGCATCACCTACGATACCATAATCTGCTGCTTTAAAGAAAGGAGCTTCTGGGTCGTTGTTGATTACTACTTTTACTTTTGAAGAGTTAATTCCTGCTAGGTGCTGTATTGCTCCAGAGATTCCTATAGCGATATACAAGTTAGACGCTACTGGCTTACCAGTTTGTCCTACGTGCTCACCGTGAGGTCTCCATCCTAGATCTGACACAGGCTTAGAACAAGCAGTTGCTGCTCCAAGGATATCTGCCATTTCTTCTATCATTCCCCAGTTTTCTGGTCCTTTAAGTCCGCGCCCTGCTGATACTACAACTTCTGCATCTGCGATAGCTACTTTATCTGTTGCTTTGTCTACAGATTGTACTTCTACACCAAAATCTCCTAATTCTGGAGAAAAATCTTCTGTTGCAGCTGCTCCAGAAGCTTCTTTAAGGCCGTAAGCGTTTTGCCCTAGTCCTACAATTTTAATTTCAGTAGAGATTTCCGTATTACTAAAAGCTTTGTTTGTAAATGCTGTACGCTTTACTGTAAATGGAGAAGCACTTTCTGGAAGTGATACTACATTTGATGCATATCCTGCATCTAGCGCTACTGCTAGAAGAGGAGCAAGGTACTTAGCATTTGCACTTTGAGTAAGAACTACCACTTGAGCACCTTCTGCCTTTGCAGCAGCTGCGATTCCTTTTGCATAAGCTGCAGCATTAAATGCATCTAGCTTTGCGTCTTTTATATTGAGAACTTTATCTACTCCATAAGTTCCTAATGGTGCAGTATCTCCACCATTTACGGCAACTGCAGTAACAGATGTTCCCATCATATCTGCAATTCCTTTTGCATAAGAAGCAACTTCTAATGATGCCTTCTTAAACACTCCGTTTTCTGATTCTGTATATACTAAAACTGACATATTTATAAGAATTTCCAAATAGCCGAACGCGAGGTTTTGCTTTTTGGGATTATTATTAGATTAAAAAGTCTCCTATCTTACGATAAGATAACTTAGATAGCTTTTGCTTCGTTATGTAACAGGTCGATTAGCTCATCTACTGTTTCTACAAGCTTAACAGCTCCTTTAGGTGCAGGTTTTTCAAAAGAAACTGTATTAGTTTCAGTCCCAGCTCCAGAAGGTTCTACCACGTTTAATGGTTTTTTACGAGCCATCATGATCCCTCTCATGTTAGGAATACGTAAGTCGCTTTCTTCTACAAGACCTTTTTGACCTCCTATTACTAGAGGAAGCGAAGTCTTTACTGTTTCTTTTCCACCATCTATTTCTCTAGTCGCTGTAGCAGTTGTGCCATCTATATCTAAAGAAATACACGTGTTTACAAAGTTTGCTCCTGTAATTCCAGCAAGCATTCCAGGTACCATACCACCGTTGTAGTCAATAGACTCACGTCCAGCAATAACTAGATCGTAACCTCCATCTTGAACAACTTTTGCAAGCTCCTTTGCAACTTGAAAACCGTCTTTTGCCTCAGCATTTACACGGATGGCAGTATCTGCCCCTATTGCAAGTGCTTTACGCAATGTAGGTTCTGTCTCTGGTCCTCCTACGTTAATTACGTCTACAGAGGCTCCTTGCTTTTCTTTAAACCACATAGCACGTGTCAATCCAAACTCATCGTTAGGGTTGATTACAAACTGAACACCGTTAGTGTCAAATTTTGTATCTCCGTCTGTGAAGTTAATTTTTGATGTCGTATCAGGTACGTGACTGATGCACACTAATATTTTCATAGAATTTATATTTTATATAAAGGTACGCTTTCGCGAAAGCGTAATCCTAAACTATTTCGTTTTCGTAACAAAAATAACATAAAAAAGTATAATTTACTGTGCGTGCATAGTAAAATTTTACAAAAATGTAATTTATTGAGGTTTTGGAATTGCTTATTTTTGTGATTGTTAAAGAAGACAATATTAATAAGGTAATTCTCTATGTTATGAGGAACCTTGATTAAATTTCCGCCGTAGCGGTTTATATATTATGAGAACAATCCAGTTTAGAGAAGCCATTTGTGAGGCAATGAGCGAAGAAATGCGCCGTGATCAGTCTGTTTATTTAATGGGTGAAGAGGTAGCAGAATATAATGGAGCTTATAAGGCGTCAAAGGGAATGCTAGACGAGTTTGGAGCAGATAGGGTTATTGATACTCCTATTGCAGAGCTTGGTTTTGGAGGAATAGGTGTAGGAAGCACAATGACAGGACTGCGTCCTATTGTTGAGTATATGACGTTTAACTTCTCACTGGTAGGTATTGATCAGATTATAAATAACGCTGCCAAAATTAGACAAATGTCTGGAGGACAGTTTCCATGTCCTATAGTTTTTCGTGGTCCTACGGGATCTGCAGGACAACTGGGGGCAACACACTCTCAAGCTTTTGAAAACTGGTTTGCAAACACACCAGGTCTTAAGGTGGTAGTACCTTCTAATCCTTATGATGCAAAAGGGCTTTTAAAAGCAGCAATACGTGATAACGACCCTGTAATTTTCATGGAGTCTGAGCAAATGTATGGTGATAAAGGAGAAGTGCCTGATGGAGAATATGTATTACCTATAGGTGTTGCAGATGTTAAGCGTGAAGGGAAAGATGTAACAATCGTTTCTTTTGGAAAAATTATTAAGGAAGCTTACAAAGCGGCAGATCAACTTGCAGAGGAAGGGATTTCTTGTGAGATTATTGATTTACGTACTGTAAGACCTTTAGATAAGGAAGCTATTTTTGAGTCTGTAAGAAAAACAAACAGACTTGTGATTCTTGAAGAGGCTTGGCCTTTTGGAAACGTTTCTACAGAAATCACATATCAAGTACAAGCGCATTGTTTTGATCACTTAGATGCTCCTATACAACGTATAAATACAGCAGATACACCTGCACCATACTCACCAGTATTACTTAAAGAGTGGTTGCCTAACAGCGACGACGTGGTAAATGCGGTTAGAAAGGTGATGTATAAATAATATTTTCGCGAAAGCGGAATAAGATTTAATCCCTTTCATAACTGGAAGGGATTTTTTAATTTATTTCACCTTTGAGTAAGGTTGTGATAAATGTACTGTCAAAGATTTGATGGTACATAGTTTTAACTAATGGTGTCCCCAATTAATAGGCTATCAACATAGATTGTTTAACATGAAGTATAATTTTTTTCTCATCATCGCTAGCATATTTTGCGTAGCAAATTTGTTTAGTCAAACTAAAGTGAGTGGTGAGATTTTTGACGCAGATGGTAACGGCTTACCTTTTGTAAATGTCATATTTGTAGGGTCTAATGAGGGTACTATAACTAATGAAGATGGGCGTTTTTATCTTGAGTCTGAACAAACATGGGATCAAGTGCGTTTTTCATTTATAGGTTTTTCAAACAAGGTGATAAACTTGAGTGAGAAGGTAAATTATGAGATGAAAGTAGTCTTAGAGGAAGAGGCAGGCTCGCTTGATGAGGTAGTCATATTTACTGGAAAAACAGATAAGAAGAATAACCCAGCGGTAGATATTCTTCGTAAAATATGGGCAAATAAACGCCAGAACGGATTAAAACAGTACAAGCAATATGCTTATGATAAGTATGAGAAGCTAGAGTTTGATCTTAATACGATTGATAGTGCGCTTATTAATAGCCGCATCTTTAGAGGGATGGAGTTCATCTTTGAGCAGACAGACACAAGCCGTATTACTGGAAAAACGTACCTGCCTATTTTTGTAAACGAGGCATTTTCAAAAGTATATGGGGATAATGAGATTAATAAGGAAAAGGAGATTCTAGAAGGTAATAAAAACAGTGGTTTTAGTGAGAATCAAACTATCATAGGTTTTGTAAAAAGTCTATATAGTGACTATGACATCTATGATAACTACCTACAGTTTTTTGACAAGAGTTTTACAAGTCCAATTTCTCGTACAGGTATCCAAACCTATAACTATGTACTTGCAGATAGCGCTTATATCAACAATAAGTGGTGTTATAACATTATCTACTACCCGAGACGTAAAAACGAACTTACCTTTAAAGGAGATTTCTGGGTTAATGACTCTACATGGGCCATTAAGGAAATCAATATGCAGCTTTCTAAAAGTGCAAATGTAAACTGGGTAAAAGAGATTTACATGGAGCAAGAATTTGATATCGTAAATGATAGCACCTTCTTACTTTCAAGAGATTACTTTTTATCTGATTTCGCTTTGCGCGAAAAAGAGGAGTCAAGAGGTATGTATGGTAAACGAACGACACTATACGATAATCACAACTTTGATAATAAGCTAGAAAAGGACTTTTATGACAGGCAGGTTTATAACTACGATAAGGACGTTTTTAATCGTAGTGATGCCTTCTGGCAAGAAAATAGAAAAGAGGCGCTTAGTAAAGATGAGCTAGGAGTTTATAAGATGCTTGACACCTTAAAAACGGTAAAGAAATTTAAAAATCTTTATAACCTCGGCTCCATTCTGGCATCTGGATACTATGAGATCCCAAGCCTTAACTTTGACTACGGGCCTATATTCTCAACCTTTGGGTTTAATGAGGTAGAGGGATTGCGTGTGCGCACGGGAGGAAGAACTTATTTCTCACAGAATGATCCATGGAGATTAGAAGGATTTCTAGCCTACGGATTTAAGGATAAAAAAGGAAAATTTGGAATCTCAGGAAAATGGCTGCTAGATAAAAAGAGTAGATTTATTGTCTCTGGTGGATATAGACAAGACGTTGAGCAAATAGGAGCGAGCCTTACAACCTCTAGAGACGTGCTAGGTAGAAATCTAGCATCATCCTCACTAGTAAATACAGCGACCAACGATAAACTTACCTCGATCAAGCTAGCAAATATTGCAGCCGAAGTAGAAGTAGTGCGTAACCTTCAAGTAAGGGCAGACTTCTCTCTGAGAACTTTAGAGTCGGCTTCGGAAACTTTTAGCCTAGACTATTTTACAGATGATACGCAAACTACGACCACAGGAGAGTTAAAACAAGCAGAAGTGGTTCTTACCACCATCTGGGAGCCAGGAAAGAAAACTTCAGGTTTTGGAGTAGAGCGTAGAGTGACTAATGAGTGGTTTCCTAGTTTTTATGCGAGTTATACACGTGGACTAGAAGGGACACTTGATAGCGACTTTGCATATGATAAGGTGCAATTTTCTGCTAGGAAGGCAATCCGTATAGGAGGTCTCGGTACATTAACAGCCTCTACAGAAATAGGTAAAACATTTGATGAGGTACCGCTAGCACTATTAAGTCCTGTGCCTGGTAACCAGTCGCTGTTTTCAATCTTCAATACCTTTAGCCAGCTTAACTTTTATGAGTTTACAACAGATGAGTATGCCTCACTACAGCTAGAACACAACTTTGGAGGCCGCATTTTTAATCGTATTCCATTACTCAAAAATTTGAATTTACGTGAGATAGTAAGCGTGCGTGGTGTGATAGGTAATATCTCTCAAGGTAACATTGACTTAAACCGCCCAGCGTTTGAGAGTTTACTATTTGAAGAAGGACAGCCTATTACAGCAATAACCCCGAGCATGGTAGCCCCATCTGTAGAGCCTTATTATGAGTATAGTGTAGGAGTGGGTAACATTTTTAAGGTGTTCCGTATTGACCTTAACTTTAGAGGAAATTATAATTCTGTTCCAGATGCAAGGAAGATAGGAGTTACGGGTAGTTTTGGGTTTTATTTTTAAGGAAGACTTATTGTAGGATAGCTTATTAGCTTTTTTAGAAGGGTGTTTTTTTAATCACCTAACCTAATCTTAATGCACCAATATTTGGCTAAATCGCTATTTCAGCGTATTTTTGCACGCCTTAATAAATATATTTTAAACTAAATAGTTGTTATGCAGTTGTTTAATAAAGTGTACACTAAGGATATTGTGAATTAATTGAGACATCTCTTATGTATCAAAATACATGAGATTTGAAATATAATATATTATGACAGCAGATAAAGTAACAACATTTGACGTATTAGTAGAGATTCCTAAGGGAAGCCGTAATAAGTATGAGTACGATTTTAAACTAAAGAGAATGCGTTACGATCGTATGATTTTCTCTTCTATGATGTACCCAGCAGATTATGGTTTTATTCCTGAAACTCTCGCGCTAGATGGTGATCCTCTTGATGTACTCGTATTAGTAACAGAGCCTACTTTTCCTGGTTGTGTAATTGAGGTGAAGCCTATTGGAGTATTCCATATGGCAGATGAGAAAGGTCCAGATGAAAAAGTAATCTGTGTGCCAGTAAGTGATCCTGCAGCAAGTAAACTTGCAGATTTATCTGATTGTAACCCGCATTTAATAAAAGAAATCGAGCACTTCTTCCAAGTATATAAGGATCTTGAAGAAAAGAAAGTAGACGTAGGTGGATGGGGAGATGTTAACGAAGCTAAGGCTATCATTCAGAAATGTATCGAGCGTTACGAAGAGTCTGATGTTCCTGCAGAAGAGGTGTCTATTAAATAATAGCACATATTCTAAAATAGATTAAATTACAAGAGAGCAGCCATCAGGCTGCTTTTTTTATGCTCTCTAGTCAAAGAACGGGGAAGTGCTTGTCATAGAATTTCTTAACAAACCTTTATTGTCACATTAATATACTTTAACCTTCATCTCAGGTACTTTTATAAAAAAATAAGATTATGATACTACCTAAGACTAAAGTACCTTCACTAGAAGTACCTTTAATAAATGATACTAACTGGAAATTAAGTGAGCAAAATGTAGAAAACTTTACGCTCGTGGTTTTTTATAGGGGATTACATTGTCCTGTCTGTAAAGCGCAACTAGAGGACCTAGCGTCACAACTAGATAAATTTACAGAGCGAGGAATTAATGTGATTGCGATAAGCGCAGACACAGAAAAGCGTGCTAAAATAGCAGGAGAAGACTGGGATATTCCATCACTTCCTATTGGTTATAATCTGTCTTTAGAAAAGGCTAGAGAGTACGGACTTTATATTTCTGAAGCTATTTCAGATAAGGAGCCAGACTTCTTTACAGAGCCTGGACTATTTTTAATTAAACCAGATGGTACACTTTTCTTTTCTTCAGTGCAATCGATGCCATTTGCGAGACCACAATTTGATGATCTTTTAGGAGGGATTGATTTTATTATGAAAAAAGATTACCCAGCTAGAGGAGAGGTAAAAGGAATTCCTCAAAATGCGTAAGAAATAGAGACATATCTCTACCAAAAAAAGTGCATTACTATAGTTGTGCACTTTTTTTATGAAGCTATTATTTTAACGCTTTCAGTTTACTCAAATTTATACTGAGCTTGCCGAAGTGCGAAAGCGTAATACTAACCAATACATCGTACAATGTTCTTTTCTAAAAAACAAGGTCCTATACAAATAGACGGGTACCAGTCTTATGGAACTAAAAATCACTTATACCTCATAGGGCGCGCTTTAGAGCACGAAGGAGTAGATCTAAAGAAAAAGGGTGTGCTTGCTGCTTTTAAAAATGCCTATAAACAGTTTGCTACAGATGAGCTGCGTCACACGAAACTCAAAGTGACTTTGCCAGATGGAGCTGTCTTTTATACCACCACAGATGCCGAAGGATATTTTAAATTAGATGAGCAGGTACACGGCTTAGATAAGATGACTAATAGTGAAGGCTGGCTCCAGCTTACAGTGAGCTTTGATGATGTAAAAAAGGATGTGGTGCTTATGGGAGAAAATAAGTTTGCTATAGAGATGCTAATTCCTTCAGAAAATGCTTCTTATGGAGTCATAAGTGATATAGATGATACGATATTACACACGGGAGTAGCGTCGCTTCTTAAGTGGAGGGTGATAGTAAATACACTTTTTAAAGATGTAGGGAGGCGCACATCGCTAGAGGGAGCTCCTTCTTTATATCAAAAACTACATAGAGGAACTTCTGGAGCAGATGCAAACCCAATGTTTTATGTGAGTAACAGCCCTTGGAATTTATATAACTACCTAGAATCTTTTGTGAGGAATCAAAATTTCCCGAAAGGGCCTATATTATTAAGAGATTTTAGAGGGCCTTTTGAGAAAACTCCAAAACCAGAAAAGCCGCACAAGCAGCACGAGATTAGAAATATATTAAACACCTATCCAGACTTAAAGTTTGTGCTTATAGGTGATAGTGGAGAGCACGATGTAGATATTTATCTAGAAGTAGCAAAGGAGTATCCAGAGCAAATACTAGCGGTATATCTGCGTAGTGTAAAACATAAGAAAAAGGTAATGCGTGTAAAAAGTGTACTTGCACAGTATGAGACCACGCCGGCAGTACTAGTAGAAAAGAGTTCCTTTGCAGAGGAGTACGCCAGATCTATAGGTCTTATAGCATAATCATAAAGCATAAAAAAAACGGCTACTTAATTAAGTAGCCGTTTTTATATGTTATCAAGTTGCTCTGTGACTACTGTCTTTCAAAACGAAATTCTTGATTTGTTGTAGATGTTCTATCTGTACTTACGTCTACATCCATAAATTCTATTCTCAACTGGCTGTTGTTAAATAAAGTCACATCACCTGTGTTACCACCGTCAAAAGTAATTGTTTGATCTGTATCGTTTACAGTATAACTACCTGTATCAGAATCGACAATAATTTCAGTTTCTTCTACTGGGTCGTTGTTTTCTAATTGAGTAGTTGTTGTTAAACGGTATTGGAAGCTAGTAGTGTAAGTTCCGTTTGCGTTAAAAACAATGTTTGATGATCCAAAGGTGTCACCTACCTCAGTGATAGTTGTCGTAGCCGTCCCTCCTGTTACTTGCTGTTCTATTACCTCCTCACTTTCAAAAAATGTGAAGTTATATGTTCCCTCAAGAAGTGCTGGAGTTAATGTAGGTCCCGCTGGTGTACCGTCATCATCATTACCACAAGAAATAGCCATTACAGAAATAGCAAGGACTAAAATAAATTTAAGATTTTTCATAATATTTGTTAGTTTTTCAAGGCGCAAAACTAGAGTATTTTATTCAATTAGAAAAGCTTTTTACAGATGTAAAAAGCTTCATTTGTGTTTGTAAATAACTGAAATTAAGTGGGTAATAATAAATTCTAGTTTCTAGAAAAGCCCATTTAACTCAGCATCTATTCTATTGATGATATCTCCTAAATCTTCTGGATTATCTACAAAGTCAAGATTATCTACATCTATAATAAGAAGCTTTCCTTTGTCATAACCGTGTATCCACGCCTCGTAGCGTTCATTAAGACGGCTTAGGTAGTCTATAGATATAGAGTTTTCATAGTCTCTGCCACGCTTGTGTATTTGCGATACAAGGTTTGGGATAGAGCTACGCAGGTAAATCATAAGGTCTGGTGCATCTACTACACTCTCCATAAGGTCAAAAAGCGACTTGTAGTTGTTGTAATCTCTATTAGTAAGCAATCCCATCGCGTGCAGGTTAGGCGCAAATATGAATGCGTCTTCATAGATAGTACGGTCTTGTATAATAGATTTATTGCTATCGCGTATCTCTAGTAATTGTCTAAAACGGCTATTTAAAAAGTAAATTTGCAGGTTAAAAGACCAGCGCTCCATCTCATTATAAAAATCATCTAGATAAGGGTTATCTACCACGTCTTCAAACTGTGGAGTCCACTTAAAATGTTTTGCGAGAAGTTTAGTCAGTGTCGTTTTACCGGCACCAATATTACCGGCGATGGCGATGTGCATAGTTAAGGTTGTTTAGCTAGTTTGAGACGGAAAGCAGTGAGCTTTTTATCACTGTAAATATAGAGACTTTCCCCTTTTAAAGAAAGCTGTTTTATAGATAAATCTAATGTTTCTATAACTCCTACAGCAGCAGTATCATTAGGTTTGTAATAGAGCTTCTTATCTGCATAAAGTATAAAAGCACCTTTGTCTTGTGACATAAGCTGGCTTTCAGGACTTTCTATCTTCTCTATAAAACTCCCATAATTATTGTAGTAAAAAACACCATCTTTAGTACTCACCCAGGCAAAATTAAAGTTGGTCATAAGCGCTGTGGCATTATGTGCCATAGGAGGAAACTGGGTAAGAACCTTTTGAGTGTTCCAGTCAAAAATTTCTAACTGTTGTAAATCTGTATTAAAAATCCAGAATCGCCTATCACTTGCCGTACGCACGTGGCTTACATTTCTAAAGTTTTCTATGGTAGAGAAGTTTACACGTGTGATTTCGTTAAGTGTGTTGTCAAGAATGACAGCTGTGTTTGAGCTTTCATAAAACAAGGTAATTCTAAGCGGGTTGAGCACATCTACCGAAGTTAACGCACCCAGTTGCAATGCCGAAAATTGATACTCATTTTGCACATCAGTCTTATATAATATATCACCTTTAATGTGGTATAGTGCATTAAAAGCATCTACAGCTATAAAGGTGTCTGTGTCTAGTGTGACCTCATTTATCTTCTCTAGGGAGTAGCTCTGGCTTGTAGCTGTGATAGAAGCAAGAAATAATAGTATGTAAATCAGTTTGTGCATTAGTAAGCAAAGTACAAAAATCTAGCCGTTATAGTTAATACCTTTGTAATGTGAGAAAAGAGATTAAAAATAGAGAAGACGTATATAAACTGGTTACCACTTTTTATGGTCGCATACGTAGTGATGTTTATCTGGGACCTATTTTCAATAAACACATTACAGACTGGCCACATCACTTTGAGCATCTCACAGATTTTTGGGAAGGGAACCTGTTTCAAAAGCGCATTTTTACAGGAAGACCTTTACAAGCTCACAAACGTGTAGATAGAGATGAGGGTTATACTATAAATGAGCAACACTTTGGCGTGTGGCTCAATCACTGGGTGCAAACGGTAGATGAATTATATGAAGGAGACCTTGCAGAGATGGCAAAGTTTAGAGCTCGTAAGATTGGAACTTTCTTTCTAGTAAATATGTTTCAGGCAAAACCAGGAGTGGAATAATTACGCTTTCGCGAAAGCGTAACACAGCAACTAATACTTTGCGTTAAATATAAATCTAGCACAGCAATTTATAACCATAGCCACGCACGTTTACAATCTCAACCTGAGGGTCGTCTTTGAGTTTCTTGCGAAGTTTTGTGATAAAGACATCCATACTACGTGCGTTGAAAAAATCATCATTGCCCCATAGCTTTTTTAAAATCAGGCTGCGGTCCAGCACTTGATTCTTATTTTTTACCAGATTAAAAAGAAGATGAGCTTCTCTATGTGTGAGACGGGTGACGTCATTATTGTAATGTAATTCTTGCCTCGGAAAGTCGAAGCTGTAGTTACCCACCTTAAGTACCTCTGACTTTTTTTGTTGTGCAGAGCGATTCAATAAGTTTTTAATACGCACGATGAGTTCTTCCATACTAAAGGGTTTCTTTAGGTAGTCATTACCACCTATGCTAAACCCCTCTACAACATCTGCTGGTTGAGACTTTGCTGTGAGAAATATAATGGGGATTTCATCATTTATAGCTCTTACTTCTTTGGCTAGAGTAAAACCATCCATCTTAGGCATCATTACATCGAGTACGAGTATGTCTGGAGTGTCTTGTTTAAATTTTTCAAAAGCAATCTCACCATCTGGACATAGTGTGACGGTGAAGTCCCTAGTCTCAAGACTCTCTTTTACAATCTGGCCTAGCGCAGGCTCATCTTCGGCGAGTAGTAGATTTATTTTAGACATAAGGCAGTGTGATTTTAAAAGTGGTGGGTTGGGTTTGTACCGTAATATTACCACTGTGTTTTTCTATAATGGTCTTTGTATAGTAGAGACCTATACCAAAACCTTTTACGTCGTGCTTATTTCCCTTTGGCACTCTGTAGAACTTATCAAAAATGTGTTGAGCTTGTTGTTTTGTAAGCTTGTTACCATCGTCTGCGATGGTGATTTGTATATTTTCTTTTGTGCTGTTAAGAGTTATTTTTATGGTATCTCCGCCATATTTTATGGCGTTATCTATAATATTATCTAGCGCGTTTTCTAGGTGAAAAACATCTATAGATGCGCTTATATTTCTGTCTTGGGTGGTAAAGGTTAGTGCCTTACCATTTGTGGTTTCTTGATGTGATTGTGTGATGTGCTCAAGTAGCTCAGCGAGGTTAGTCTCTTGTTTATTAAGTTCTAAAGCTTCGCTGTCTAGAGTGGCGGTCTCAAGTAGCTTCTCAACCATTGTGTTGAGTTTTGATACTTGCTGTGATGACATCTCAAGATACTTTTTTGTTATCTCTTTACTGTCTGCCTCATTAAAGTGTTGTATACTCTCTATAGCTACACCTATGGTGGCTATGGGTGTTTTAAACTCGTGGGTGATGTTGCTTATAAAGTCATTTTTAATCTCGGCAAGCTGCTTTTGCTCCTGTATGATTTTAAGGAGGTAGAGTAGGCTGGCTATTACAGCACCTACAAGTAGTAGGGAGAGGAGCATCCCTAGTAAATTACGTTGTAAAACGATACTGGCTACATTTTTAAAACCTACGGCTAGGCTACTCTTCTTAGGGAGCAAATTTGAGGTAGAGACGATAGCTAGATCGTGATTATTGAGTGTTTGTGTGGTATCACTTTCTGCTGCGTTGTAAGCAATAGTATATTGTGTGTTGTTGAGGTTTTTTCGCGTAAGCTCTAGGTTAATGAGGCTATCTAGGGTAGGCACGTTTATCTTATCATCTTTAAATGACAAAACAATACTAGTTGTAAGTTCTGTAAGTGCTTCAAGTCTATCTGGTAATGCTGTTTGTGAAGAGTCTGTTACCTGTTGTGAGGTAAGTAGGTTGTTTTTTATTCTTTTTGAGAGTACTTCTACTGCTTTTTCACTTTCGCCAAAAACTTTAAAAGTAGTATGAGCACTCGATGTAGGTATGTTGCGTTTAAACTCTTGAGCATATGTGGTGTCTACCTTAACAACACGGCTTGCAAAAATGCTGTCTAGTTCTGTTGGGCTTGCACCTTCCACTATAATGTTATCATCATTATTAGTCTCTTCTATTTTAATACTATTTATAGTAAGACCACTGTCTACACGCTTACCTAGATTCTGCATTTTATCTGATTTAAAAAATAAATCTAGATTTTGGTCATCTCCCAGAAATCCTATAGTGTTAGAAGCCGTGATGCCTTCATAATAAGCGCTTACAGCATTATCAATACTGGTTTGCATATCACGTTTGAGCTGTGCTTTTCCCACTTGATAATTTTTATAATTCCAATAAATCTGCACTGCGAGTGTGCATATTATGACGGCGCTTATAAAATACAATATGGTTTTATAATGTCTTTCTTGCATAGTTCAAATGTACTGGGTTAACTAGCTGTTACCAAATCGCTTAACACTCGTTAACGCTTGTTAACTCAAATAGCCATAGATGTTCTCCATATTTGTACTGTTCAATACAACAAACATTTTAAAATCAATCTATTATGAAAACAATTATCACAATCATTCTATCCTTACTAGTGAGTGTTTCTTTTGCTCAACAAAAAGAGTTGAAGCTCGAAGTGTCTCAAGAATTTAAAGAAGAACTAAAAGAGGCGCTCACAGTTCTTTCTGAAAAGCTTGAAGATGTAGAGAGCAATGAGTTCTTTTCAAAGTCAGATATAGTAAAATTACAGACTAAGATGGAAGAGGTAAGTCAGAAAATAAGTTACACTCTCGAAAAAGAAGATGTTACTCTGGACAGTCTCAATGCTAAGGTTACAAAAAAAATAAAATTTACCATAAATCTAGATGAGGATGATCAGGCCTCACTCGCCGGGCTCACTAAGAAGGACTTAAGTGACATTGAGAGAAAACTTTCAGAAGCGGCACGCATATTTGAAAAAAGCCCATCCTTTTTAGAACTAAAATCAAGGCTTGAAAAGCTAGAGCAACAAAATAAAAAGAATAACAAATAACATAAAAACTATGAAATCTATAACCAAAACTTTACTAGCGCTTGTGATGGTTTGCGCTTTCGCGAAAGCGTACTCACAACAAGTATCTGGAGTGGCAACTTACCAAACGCAGCGTCATATAGAAATGAAGATGGACAGCACCTCTGGTATTACTAGTGATATACAGAAGACCTTACAAGAGCAGCTACGCAAGCAGTTTCAAAAAGAATACACACTCACCTTTAATGGTAAAAAGTCTTTGTGGAAAGAAAACACAACATTAGACAAGCCACAAGCGCCTTCAAGTAACGGGATACAAATTCAAGTATCTACTAGTAATGATGAGCTGTTTAATAATATAGAAGAGCAAAGCTTTACAAATAAGACCAATTTAATGGGAAAAGACTTCCTTATAGAAGACAGCTTAAAAAAGCCTGAGTGGAAACTTGAGAAAGAGATTAAAAATATAGGGCAATACACCTGTTTTAAAGCGACACTTACAGAAGAGAAGGAGACTATTAATATGGTTAATGGAGAAGAAACTGCCCCAACAAAAGAAACAAAAGTCACAACAGCCTGGTACACGCTAGACATACCTGTGCAGCAAGGGCCAGATCGTTTCTGGGGATTGCCAGGACTTATACTCGAGGTAAATGACGGTAAGATGGCTATGATGTGTACAAAGGTAGTGCTCAATCCAAGCGAAAAACTTAACATAATACCACCTACAAAAGGTAAAAAAGTAAGTGCAGATGAGTATGAAGAAATTTCTACCGCAAAAGCAAAAGAGATGATGGAGCGTTACCAAACTAAAGGTAAAAAGGGAGGTAATCACATCAGTATTGAGATACAGGGATAAATAATTTTTAACCCGTATTAAACTATTAGCTAGCTTTATAGTCTAAAGTTTTAAACACAGATGATATGAGTAAAGCTACCTTTTCTTTTTTAATGATTTGCACATTCCTTTTTTCGGCAGTGGTTACTGCGCAGGAGATTACTGGGATGGCTACTTACCAGAGCAAACGCACGGTAGATATGTCTAATTTTGGACGTCGTGGTCAGCAAATGAGCGAAGCTCAGAAAAAGCAAATGATGGAGCGTATGAAGCGCTTCTTAGAAAAAGAATATACACTAAGCTTTACAAAAGATGAGTCTTTTTATAAGGAAGAGGCAAAGTTGGAAACTCCAGGGCAAGGTGGAGGAGGCCGTGGTTTTGGCGGTGGTTTTACACAAGGAGGTATTTATTCTAACCGTGCAAGTAATGACTATGCACGTGAGAATGATATGATGGGTAAAACTTTTCTTGTAAAAGACACCTTAAATAACCTTAACTGGGAGCTTGTAAAAGAAAGTAAGATGATAGGGCAGTATCCCGTTTTTAAGGCAGTTGCAACGCGCAGCCTTGAGACCAACCTGTGGTCTAGAATGGGGAGAAGAGCAAGAGAGTTGCAAGAAAAAAATGACTCTATTAAAAAGGCTGGAGGAACCGTTGCCGAAGAGGAGCCTAAGACTGAAGAAATCGTAGCTTGGTACACACCTATGATTCCTGCAAGTCACGGCCCAGACGAGTTTGGCGGGTTACCAGGTTTAATACTAGAGTTAAGCACAAGTAATACCACTATTTTATGCACAAAGGTGGTGTTAAACCCAAAAGAGCCTGTAACTATTGAGGCTCCTGTAAAAGGTAAGGAAGTAAGCCGCGAGGAGTACACAAAAATCCTTGAAGAAAAAGGAAAAGAAATGGCAGAGCGTTTTGGCAGAGGAGGAAGACGTGGTCAAGGCGGTGGCAGATTTTAGAAAAGCTATCATCGCTTTCAGTTTGCTGTAGTCTATACAAAGCCTGCCGAAGTACGAAAGCGTAGGACTAACATTCATAATTATTTTATACACGACGACCCTTAATTGCGGGACGTTGCGGTGTAAAAAAACAACCAATCCAAAGATGAAAAATACCCAACTTCTTTTGGCAGTGCTGCTTGCATTGCCCAGCATTATTTTTGCCCAAAGTATGACACTCAAAGGTGTGGTTAAAGACAGCATAGGGAACCCGCTTGAGTTAGCAAATATTATTGCTACAAACAAAGCTGAAGGTACCCTAGAGTCTTACGGTATTACAGATCAATCTGGTAGATATAAGCTGGATCTTGCTACGGGTGTTACTTACGATCTTAAAGTAAGTTACTTGGGATTACAGTCTATACTAGAAGAGTTTACACCTGCCCAAGATGCAGATGAGGTAGTTAAAGATTTTGTACTTAAAGAGGATCCAAATCAGCTTGATAATGTAGAGCTTGTCTATGAGATGCCGGTTACTATAAAAGGCGATACCATTGTTTATAATACAGACAGTTTTACAAATGGTACAGAACGCAAGCTAGGCGATGTACTTAAAAAATTACCGGGTGTTGAGGTAAATGATGATGGTGAGATTGAGGTAGAAGGACAGGTCGTAAGCAAAGTGATGATAGAAGGGAAGGAGTTTTTTGACGGAGACTCTAAGCTAGCAACAAAAAATATACCTGCAGATGCACTCAAAAAAGTAGAAGTACTTAAAAATTATAATGAAGTAGACCAGATGCGAGGTTTGGGTAATGACCAAGATAATGTCGCGATAAACTTAAGACTTAAAGAAGGAAAGACTAATTTTTGGTTTGGTGATGTGACTGCCGGTCTAGGAGATGGTGAGAAGACGCGCTATCTGGGTAAGGCAAAACTGTTTTATTACAGCCCTAAGGGGAGTATTAATGTTATATCTAACTTTAATAATACGGGAGATGTTCCTTTTACTTTTCGTGATTATTTCAACTTTACAGGCGGTTTTAGAGGTTTTAATAGACGAGGTGGTACTGGATTTAATGTAAGCGATAGCGGTTTAGGCTTTTTGACTACTCAAAATAATAGAGCAAATGAGATTGAGTCTAATTTTGTAGCAGCAAATTTCACCTATGCAGCCTCACCTAAGTGGGACCTTAGCGGCTTTGCGCTACTAAGCGATAATAAAACCAACTTTGTAAATAACTCTCTCAACACATTTATCAATCAAGGGTTTACTCAAGGTTTTAATGAAGTGACAGACCAGCGCAACCAGCTGGGTATGGCAAAACTAAGCTCAAAATTTAAGCCTAATGCGAGCCTGCAGGTAGATTATGATGTACTGCTTAAAAAGTCAAAACAAACAGAATTTTCTGATGGCGCAAGTATTATTACGCAAGATGGAGAGACCACAACAGATATTGTAGACCAGAATAAGGAAAATGAACCATTTTCTATAAATCAAAATGCAAACGTTTATTATACGCTAGATGAGAATAACATATTCTCTGGTACCTTCCAGCATTTATATCAGGATGAAAATCCATTTTATAGTGCGTTATTATCTCAAGAGCCTTTTACGTCTCCTAACCCAGATGATCCTGATAATCCTTTTGAGGCCATAGATTTTACAGCAGGAGCAGACGGGCTTTTTGATATTAATCAAAATAAAAGCGTCATCTCAAACAAGCTTGACGCAAAGATAGATTACTACTATGTTCTTAATAATAAAAGTAATCTCAACTTTACACTAGGAACCACTTTGAGTCGTCAAGACTTTAATTCTAATTTATTTGAAATTTTAGAAAATGGTAGCAGTCAAGATCTCAACGAGACAGAAGATGGTACACCTATAGGTAATGATGTGCGTTTTAATTTTAGCGATGTGTTTTTAGGTCTTCATTATAAAATAAAGACTGGCATATTTACAATCACACCAGGGCTTACAGTACATAATTATACTACTAAAAGTACACAACTAGGGAGCACAACAGAAGATAGTGAGTGGATGGTACTACCAGATTTATATACTGTAGTGGAGTTTTCTCAAGGTAAAAGCTTGCGTTTTAATTACCAGATGACTGCCCAGTATACAGACGTAAATAACTTTGCCGAAGGCTTGTTGTTTAATAACTACAACAGCCTCTTTAGAGGTAATCGAGATATAGAAAATGCCATCTATCACGACGTGAGTTTAAATTATTTTAGCTTCAGTATGTTCAACTTTACGAGTCTTTTTGGGGGTGTTAATTATAGCCGTCGTGTAGATCCTATTAAGACAGCCGGTGACTTTATAGGTATAAACAGAATATCAAGGCCTGTAAATAATACAAATTTTGCAGACCAGACGTTAAGTGCAAATGCGCGCTTCTCAAAACGTTTTAAAAAGTGGAAATTTAATGCAAGCGCAAGAGGTAGCTACAGTGATCTTAATAACATTGTAAATACAGAAGACCGTAATACAAAAAACTTAACCCAAAACTATACAACGAGTGCAGAGACTAATTTTAAAGAAGGTCCCAATTTTGAAATAGGTTATAACTTTACGAGCACAAACTCAGATAATGGGGTGACAGATAGAACCTTCTTTACAAATAGACCATTTGCAAATGCAGAGTGGAGTTTTGGTAAAGGATTTACAATTGCTGCAGACTGGAGCTTGTATAACTATGACGATAATGACGATAGTACTGAGATAGAAAATAGATATTCTTTCTTAGAAGCAAATCTGTACTATAAAAAACCAGAAAGTAAGTGGGAGTTTAGAATACAGGCCACAAACTTGCTAGATGTAGATGTGATAAGTACAAATAGTGTAAATGATTTTACCATCTCAAATACAGAGTATTTTGTGCAGCCTCGTATTGTAATGTTCACAGTACAGTATAGTTTGTAGTATATCTACAAGAAACACTTTTTAAAAGCGACTTCATTCTTTATGAGGTCGCTTTTACTTTTTTTAATTACTTTAGAAAAATGATACAAGAAACTTATGATAAAACACGGGTAATCAACTTTTCAGACGCTGTATTTTCTATTGTAATGACACTTCTCATTCTCGAGGTGGGTGTCCCTACTATAAGTGAGATTAATACAAAACCTTTCAAAAGTGTTCTATCTGCTAGAATACCAGATTTTATTGGGCTTTTTGTGAGTTTTATGGTTAGTGCGCTCTACTGGATGGGTCACATAAAATTAATGCGTTACGTAAATGTGATTTCAGGTAAATTACTTTGGATAAACATCTTTTTTCTACTCGCTATCGTCGTATTACCATTCTCAACTGCGATGTATATAAATGGTTTTGACCAAGCTGGTCCTTTCATATTTTATTGTATTAATCTTAGTGTGATAGGGTTTTTTAATATAGTGATGTTGCGATATGTGTATCACTCAGAAAAGCAACTCTCGGGTTTTACTAGGTTACGATATCGTTGGTACAGAGCTAGGGGTCTTAATGTGATGATTATTTGGGTAATTGCTGGTCTTATAGCAAGCTCTATGCCTAGCCTCTCACGTTTTATATTTTTACTTCTTTTTGTTGTTCAATTTCTTATTGATCGTCGTTTTAAGAAGAAAATGACACTTGCCGAGTAGTGTTAAAAATGTGGTAAGTATAAGGTTTACGCTTTCGCGAAAGCGTAACTTTAAAGAAAAAAGCTATGAAATATCTCTTAGCCTTACTGATCACAACTACTATGAACACGACACCGCTCTCTTTTGATTTTGGAACTACTTGCAATACTTGTGATGACTGGTTTGTCGTGCTTGATGGTGTGATGGGAGGATTATCTACGGGTAGTATTGAGCAAACTAAGGAAAGTATCATCTTTCGCGGAAGCGTAAGTCTGGAGAATAATGGTGGTTTTGCATCATTGAGAACTCCTTACCAGTCGTATGATTTGTCGGGTTATACGACCGTGACTGTGCGATATAAATCCACAGGGCAAGATTTTGGGCTCACGCTCAATAAGTATAAAAGATTCTGGAGACCGAATTATAAAATAAACCTACCCATCACTCAAGGGGAGTGGAAAACCGTCACCTATAATCTCGCAGATTTTGGCACCTACAGACTGGGGCAACCTCTGGAAGGGCAGCCCGATAAAGAAGATCTTGCAGAGATTATACGTCTCGGACTGATCTCAAATACAAAAGCCGCAACAGATTTTGAGATAGAAGTAGATAAAATCATATTTGAGTAACTACATTTCTGTCATTTTGAGCCTGCCGAGAAATCACATCACATTGAGCGCATATGAGTGATAACATACAAAACAAAAAAAGGGAGCCACTAGGCTCCCTTTTTTACTATCTATACGGATAGATTATAGGTTAAAAGCTTTTTTTACTTCCTCTACATAATCTAGTTTTTCCCAAGTAAAGAGTTCTACTTCAACTTCCTTTTTCTTACCGTCAAAGCTTTCAAAAGTTTTTGTCACCACTTCGTTTGTACGTCCCATATGTCCATATGCTGCAGTCTCGCTGTATATAGGAGAGCGCAGTTTTAATCTGCTTTCTATTGCAGCTGGTCTCATATCAAAAAGTTCGGTCACCTTTTGAGCAATCTCACCATCAGATAGCGACACATTTGATGAGCCGTAGGTATCTACAAAGATTCCCATAGGCTCAACAACACCTATTGCATAAGATACTTGTACAAGTATCTCATCTGCTACTCCGGCAGCTACTAAGTTTTTTGCAATGTGACGCGTTGCATAAGCTGCAGAGCGGTCTACCTTTGATGGGTCTTTTCCAGAAAAAGCACCACCACCGTGAGCTCCTTTACCACCGTACGTATCTACTATAATTTTACGACCTGTAAGACCTGTGTCTCCGTGAGGTCCACCTATCACAAACTTGCCCGTTGGGTTGATGTGATACTTAATATCATCATTAAAGAGCGCAGCGATATTTTCTGGTAGCATTCCTACTACGCGCGGTATAAGAATGTCTTGTATGTCACCACGTATGCGGCCTAGCATTGCCTCATCTTCATCAAAGTCGTCGTGTTGTGTAGACACCACAATAGCTTCAATGCGTTGCGGCACATTATCATCACTATACTCAATAGTAACTTGTGCTTTGGCATCTGGACGTAGGTAGGTAATCTCATCATCCTCACGGCGTAGTTTACCTAGTTCAATGAGTAGTCTATGTGATAGCTCGAGAGCTAGTGGCATATAGTTTTCAGTTTCCTTAGTCGCATAGCCAAACATCATACCTTGGTCTCCTGCACCTTGCTCTTCTTTGCTCTCGCGGTCTACACCACGATTTATATCGTCAGACTGCTCGTGTATGGCAGACAGTACACCACAAGAGTTACCGTCAAACATATACTCCCCCTTTGTGTATCCTATTTTATTAATAGTCTCACGGGCAATTTTTTGAACATCTAGGTATGCATTAGACTTTACTTCTCCTGCAAGAACTACCTGCCCAGTTGTAACTAGGGTCTCGCAAGCAACTTTAGACTGCGTGTCAAAAGCAAGAAAGTTATCGATAAGTGCGTCAGAAATCTGATCTGCAATTTTATCAGGGTGTCCTTCAGAAACAGATTCTGAGGTAAATAAATAAGCCATTTTTTAATTTTTTGTCAAGAAGTAGATTTGACGAGTGCTGGGTAGAAACATAACACAAGAAATGTTAAAGTCTTGTGTTTGATTTTAGCCATTTTTTTTTGAGGTTGCAAGCAGTCAAATCTGTCCTCGTTATTATGGGGACAAAAGTAAAGAAACTTTAATGATATAAATAATCTATTACCCTACCAATCTGGTAGGGTAATGTTATTTTTTTGTGAAAATTTTCTAAGACCTATTTTCTGCTTTTATGGAGGTATTAGAAAAATAGTTTTTTATATAGATTAAATACAGTTTAATTTTTGTCTAAATGAATTTAACATAACTTTATTTAGAAAATTATTCTAAAAAGTTTGTTTTTCTAAAATTGTTTTTACAATATTTGTGCTCACAAAGTTCAACAACTTATTGAAATGTTATCAAGAAAGGCTGAGGGAATGACCCTATGAAGCCTTAGCAACCCTTTCACTTAGAAAGAAGGTGCTACATTCTACCCAAGAGTCGCTCATTACCGAATCTTGAGGATAGATAACATCGAGCAGTACCGCTCAGGTACGTGCTTATGTTTTTTCTTATAATATTTTTCTTAAAAATCTTGAGAGCCTGTAAAAAGGTTTAAGAGACGTTTGGCTTTTGTTTTTAATCCTTTCACACAGGGTGAGAGGGAATCTATTAAACTCAAAAAAAAGAAAAATGAGTACACAAAAATTAGCAACCAAAGCGTTGCACGCAGGACACGATTATGCAGCAAACGGAGGAACAAGAGCCGTGCCTATTTACCAGAGCACTGCCTACGTTTTTAATGATGCAGACCACGCAGCAAACCTTTTTAACCTCTCTGAGCCAGGTTTTATCTACACACGTCTTAATAATCCTACAAATGATGTGCTAGAGAAGCGCCTCACAGAGATAGAAGGAGGGCTGGCAGCTGTAGTAACCGCATCTGGTACTGCGGCAATTAACACCACGCTACTTACACTGTTAAAGCAAGGGGACCACGTAGTAGCCTCAAGTAGTCTCTATGGAGGAACGTATAATTTACTAAGTGTGACGCTTCCTCGTTTTGGGATTACAACCACTTTTGTAGATCCTTCAGATCCAGAAAATTTTAAAAACGCAGCACAAGAAAATACCCGTGCCTTCTTTGTGGAGTCACTAGGTAATCCTAAGCTGGATGTATTAGATTTAAAAGGTATTTCCGCTTTCGCGAAAGCGCACAAAGTGCCTTTCATTGTAGATAACACAGTGGCAACTCCAGCGCTTCTTAACCCAATTGAGCACGGGGCAGATATCGTGATTCACTCTCTTACAAAATACATAAACGGTAATGGTACCGCACTAGGTGGAGTAATCATAGATGCAGGAAAATTTGATTGGAGTAATGGTAAATTTCCTGAGTTTACAGAGCCTTCTGCAGGTTACCACGGCTTAGTGTACCACGATGCACTAGCAGAGGCAGCGTTTATTGCAAAGGTGCGCATAGAAGGATTGAGAGATCACGGTGCGGCGTTGAGCCCATTTAATGCATTCCAAATATTACAAGGGCTAGAAACACTAGAAATTAGATTGCAAAAGCACTCGCAAAATGCACTTGCACTTGCGCAGTGGCTAGAAACTCGTGATGAGGTGGCGTGGGTAAACTACCCAGGCCTTGAGTCAAGTAAGTACAATGATCTTGCAAAGCAATACTTGCCTAAGGGACAGAGTGGGATTGTCACCTTTGGTATAAAAGGTGGTTTTGAAAGTGCAAAAACTATTGCAAACGAGACTAAGCTTTTCTCACTACTCGCAAATATAGGTGATAGTAAATCACTCATTATACACCCAGCGAGTACCACACACCAGCAACTCTCAGACCAAGAGCAAGAGGCAACTGGAGTGACTAAAGATCTCGTGCGTCTTTCTGTAGGTCTTGAGAATATAGAAGATCTTAAAGAAGATCTCGTAGCGGCTTTTGCGCGCGTAGATAAAACTGTTTTAGTGTAATTAATTGTGATGCTCCAGCTAGCTTTTTTGCCAGAGCTAGTTGGAGCTTTTTTACAATAAGTAGCCTTTCACCCCATCTTAAACTGCAATACATATGCTTAACATAGTATCCATATCATCTTTTACCACACGTTCTGGTTATCATTGTGATCTCGAAGTGTCATACCAGCTGGCGGGTCAGGTACTAGGTACGGCACCTGTAGTACTGGTTAATCACGCGCTCACGGGTAACTCTACCATAACCGGTAATAAGGGCTGGTGGAGTGATTTGATAGGTAAAGAAAAAGCTATAGATACAGGTTGCTACACCATACTATCTATAGATATACCAGGTAATGGCCACGCAAGCACGCAGCGCATTACAGCTTATAAAGAGTTTACAAATTATGACATCGCACGCATACACGGGGAGGTGCTACAGCATCTTAACATAACATCACTTTTTGCCGTTGTAGGTGGTTCCTTAGGAGGGCAGATAGCCTGGGAACTCGCAAGCCAACAGCCGCAGCTTATAAAACATTTAATACCCATTGCGACAGACTGGAAAGCGACAGACTGGGTGATAGCACAATGTCACATACAAGACAGCTTTCTTACCCATTCTAGCCAGCCCGTAGCAGATGCGCGTATGCACGCAATGACCTTTTATCGCACACCAGCTTCTTTTAAAGAGAAGTTTAATCGCAGTAAGCGCGATGAGCAATTATATAATACACAAAGCTGGCTTAATCACCACGGCATAAAGCTCTCAGAACGATTTTCGCTATCGGCATATAGGCTTATGAATCAGTTATTGCTTAGTGCAGATATTACACAAGGAAGCAAAGATTTTAAAGAGTCCCTGTGTGACTTTACCGGTACCGTGCATCAAGTAGCTATAGATACAGATGGACTTTTTCTAGCAGATGAGATGTATGAGACCCACTTGCAATTACAAGAGATGGGTGTCTCATCTACCTATGATGAGATTAAATCCATACACGGTCACGATGCCTTTTTAATAGAATATGAGCAGTTATCAAGCTTTGTAAAACCCATTTTTTCAACACAATTATGTCACAAATAAACATCGCCATTTTTGGTATAGGTAATGTGGGGAGCACGCTCATCACACAGATTACAGATTTTAATAAAAAGTCTTCTAGTAAGCAACTTAACATTTTTTGTATTGCAAACTCTACACTGGCATTATTTCAAAATGAGACGACAGGCAGCTGGAGTGCAGATTTTGAGAACCAGGCACATCCATACACACTTGATGATATTTACGCTTACGCGAAAAAATTAAAACAACAACAAGAGTCAAATCACGATGATAAAAGCTCGTTTATCGCGGTAGATGTAACTGCGAGTCAGCAGTTTGTAGAAAACTATGTAGCTCTCGTCGAAAATGGATTTCATATTGTAACGGCAAATAAAATTGCAAACACACGCTCGTATGATTTTTATAAAACCCTGCGTAAATCCTTAAAACAGCACAACAAGAAGTTCTTATACGAAACAAACGTAGGAGCAGGACTGCCTATCATTGAGACCATAAAAAGTTTATACGATAGTGGTGAAGAAATACATAAGGTACGAGGTGTATTTTCTGGCTCTCTTAGTTATTTGTTTAACACCTTTTCGGCAGAGGATAAGAGTTTTTCAGACATATTACTTGAGGCAGATGCGTTGGGACTCACTGAGCCAGATGCTAGAGAAGATCTATCTGGTAAAGACGTGGCACGCAAGCTCTTGATTTTAGGGAGAGAGGTAGGACTCACAAAAGAGTTTGACGATGTAAAAGTACAATCACTAGTGCCTAAAGCTTTAAATGGTACCACTACCTTACCTCAGTTTCGCGAAAGCGTAAAAACCCTTGATGCCATTTTTGAGAAAAGTAAATCCCAACTAGGAGCAAATGAAGTGTTGAGACACGTAGGTGAGTTAGATTTAAAAACACAACAGCTTGAAGTAAAACTAGTGCAAGAGTCTAAGCACACAGCACTGGGGCAAACGCAAGGTGCAGATGCCGTTTTTGAAATTTATACAGACTCCTACGGCGACCACCCACTTGTGATACAAGGAGCTGGCGCAGGAAAGGCAGTGACGGCAAGAGGCGTGCTGACTGATATTTTAAAAATCACGACAAGCCTTAATTAGTTATGAGCACGGCAATTACAAACGCACTAAAGGAGCGTATCCTCGTGCTAGATGGTGCGATGGGAACGATGCTACAGGCATATAACTTTAGTGAAGAAGATTTTAGAGGAGAGCGCTTTAAAGATTTTCATCGGTCTGTAAAAGGTAATAATGATTTACTGTCACTCACGCAGCCTGCCGCAATTGCAGAGGTGCACCGCAAGTATTTTGAAGCGGGAGCAGATATTGTGGAGACTAATACCTTCTCGAGTACCACCATCGCAATGGCAGATTATGAGATGGAGGAGTATGTGTATGATTTGAATTACGCTTCCGCGAAAATTGCCAAAAATGTCGCTCAATCCATAACCACAAAAGAACCTCACAAACCACGATTTGTAGCAGGGAGCATAGGCCCTACAAACAAGACAGCGAGTATGTCGCCAGATGTAAATGACCCGGGTTATCGTGCGGTGAGTTTTGAAGAACTTAGAGTTGCTTATAAGCAGCAAGTAGAAGCCTTGCTAGACGGTGGTGTGGATTTGCTGCTGGTAGAAACTGTGTTTGACACGCTCAATGCAAAGGCTGCGCTCTTTGCGATAGATCAGGTAAAAGAGGAGCGAGGGGTAGACACGCCAGTAATGATTTCTGGCACCATAACAGACGCCTCTGGTAGAACGCTTTCTGGGCAAACGGCAGAGGCATTTTTAATTTCAGTATCTCATATTCCGCTGTTGTCTGTTGGTTTTAACTGTGCGCTAGGTGCTAGTCAGCTGCAGCCACATCTAGAAGCCATAGCAAGTAAAACAGAGGTGGGTGTTTCTGCACATCCTAATGCGGGATTGCCTAATGCCTTTGGGGAGTATGATGAAACACCAGAGCAAATGGCAACGCAGATTAAAAAATACATAGATAAAAACCTTGTAAATATTGTGGGTGGCTGCTGTGGCACCACACCTGCACACATTAAAGCCATTGCTCAACTAGTAGCCAATGTAACCCCTAGAAAATGTAAGCTATAATGAATGTGACTCCTAGATATATGCGACTTTCTGGTCTTGAGCCTTTAGTGATTACGCCAGAAAGTAATTTTATAAATGTAGGAGAACGTACTAATGTCGCGGGGTCAAGAAAGTTCTTGAGACTCATTAAAGAACGACAATTTGAAGAAGCACTTTCTGTCGCTAGAGATCAAGTAGAAAACGGTGCGCAGATCATCGATATTAATATGGATGACGGTCTCATAGATGGCAAGGAGGCGATGGTTACCTTTTTAAATCTTGTGATTGCAGAGCCAGATATCGCGAGAGTGCCCATTATGATAGATAGTTCAAAATGGGAGATTATAGAGGCTGGCTTGCAAGTAGTACAAGGTAAATGTGTTGTAAACTCTATTTCTTTAAAAGAAGGAGCAGCCATTTTTATACAACAAGCAAAGGCAATCAAACGTTATGGTGCCGCTGTGATTGTAATGGCATTTGACGAAGTAGGTCAGGCAGATACTTATGAGCGTCGCATTGAGATTGCAAAGCGCAGCTACGAGATTTTAGTTAATGAGGTAAACTTCCCGGCAGAAGATATCATTTTTGATCTCAATATTTTTCCTGTGGCGACGGGTATGGATGAGCATAAACGCAATGCATTAGACTTTATAGAGAGCACGCGATGGGTAAAAAATAATTTACCTCATTGTAGTGTGAGTGGTGGTGTAAGCAATGTGTCTTTTAGTTTTAGAGGAAATAATGCCGTGCGCGAGGCGATGCACTCGGTGTTTTTGTATCACGCTATTGATTCAGGGATGAATATGGGTATCGTTAATCCCGCCTTGCTGGAGGTGTATGATGATATTCCAGCAGATTTACTAGAGCGTGTAGAAGATGTAATACTCAATAGAAGAGATGATGCAACAGAGCGCCTACTCACATTTGCAGAGACCGTAGGTCAAAAAGAATCTACACAAAAAGAAACCGAAGCCTGGCGAACAGAGGATGTGCAGAGCCGTATCACCAGAGCACTAGTAAAAGGAATAGATGCCTATATTCTACAAGATGTAGAAGAGGCCAGACAAGCTGTAGATGCTCCTATCAAAGTGATAGAAGGCCACTTAATGACGGGTATGAATGTAGTGGGAGACCTTTTTGGCAGTGGTAAGATGTTTTTACCTCAAGTAGTAAAATCTGCCAGAGTGATGAAAAAAGCCGTTGCTTGTTTATTGCCCTACATAGAAGAAGAGAAGTTGAGAAACGGTACCCAAGCCGCGAGTCAGAGTGCGGGTAAAATTGTAATGGCAACCGTAAAAGGAGATGTGCACGACATAGGTAAAAACATCGTGAGCGTTGTGCTAGCGTGCAATAATTATGAAATTATAGACCTAGGTGTGATGGTGCCACCAGAAAAAATCATAGCCACCGCTCTTGCCGAAAATGCAGACATCATAGGTCTAAGTGGTTTAATTACACCTAGCCTCGATGAGATGGTTTATCTAGCCAAAGAGCTAGCAAGACAAGATATCAAAATCCCAGTTTTGATAGGTGGTGCGACCACAAGCAAGGCACACACCGCTGTGAAAATTGACACGCATTATGAGAGTGCCGTTGTGCACGTAAACGATGCCAGCAGGGCGGCAACTATTGTGGGTGATTTATTACAGAAAGATACAAGTGTTCTTTTTAAAAATAAACTCAAAGAGGAATACGCCCGCTTTCGCGAAAATTTTAACTCAAGACAACGCATTAAGGAATATGTGACGATTGAGCAGGCGAGAGCAAATAAATTAAAAATAGATTTCAAAGCCGAGGATATTGTCGCTCCAAAAGAACTAGGTGTACAGGTGATTGAACATTTAGATCTCAACGAACTGGTGCCTTATATAGATTGGAGTCCATTTTTTAGGAGTTGGGATTTGCACGGTAAGTACCCAGAGATTTTGACAGATGAGGTGGTAGGAAAACAAGCCAGCGAACTATTTGACGATGCACAACAAATGCTCAAAAAAATCATTACCGAAAAATGGCTCACTGCCAAAGCGACTTTTGGTCTTTTCAAAGCAAATGCAAATAACCAAGATGATATTGTAGTAAATCAGGAGCGAGTAGAGGGTTCGGTGGTTTTTAGAACGCTCAGGCAACAATCAAAAAAGGCAGCGGGCAAGCCCAATATCGCGCTATCAGATTTCATTGCTCCGCTAGATAGTGGATTGCAAGATTATATGGGTGCTTTTTGTGTTACAGCAGGATTCGGAACAGCCAGAAAGGCAAAAGAGTTTGAAGATGCGCTAGATGATTACAGCGCTATAATGATTAAAGCACTTGCAGATAGACTCGCAGAAGCCTTTGCCGAATATCTACATAAGGAAGTGCGCACAAAACACTGGGGATATGCCACTAGAGAAGCACTAGCAAATACAGATTTAATTAAAGAAAAATACCAAGGAATACGTCCAGCGCCAGGTTATCCCGCTTGTCCAGATCATTTGGAGAAAGAGACTATCTGGAAATTGCTTGGCGTGGAAGAGTCCATAGGTGTTACCCTTACCGAAAGTTTGGCAATGTGGCCGGCGGCAAGTGTGAGCGGATATTATTTCGGGCATCCTGAGGCGAGGTATTTTGGTTTAGGTAAAATAAAAGAAGATCAAGTAAAGGACTATGCGAGCCGCAAGAATATTGCTTTCGCGAAAGCGGAAAAATGGCTCACCCCAAATATAGCAGAGTAGATTATGACAAAAGTACGAGATCACATAGCAGAAGCAATAGCAGCGAAGAGAACCGATTTTTCTTTTGAAATCTTGCCACCTCTCAAAGGGCAAAATATCAATACCATTTTTGATAATATAGATCCGCTTATGGAATTTAAGCCGCCTTTTATAGATGTAACTTATCACCGTGAGGAATATATTTATAAGGAGCGTGAGGATGGGTTGCTAGAGAAAAAGGTAGTGCGTAAACGCCCTGGTACCGTGGGTATTTGTGCTGCGATACAAAACCGCTATCAAGTAGATGCAGTGCCGCACGTGTTGTGTGGTGGTTTTTCAAAAGAAGATACTGAGAATTTTTTGATAGATATGGATTTTCTAGGTATTGAGAATGTGATGGCCTTACGTGGTGATGCGGTAAAGAGTGAGACTTACTACAAGCCCAATAAAAACGGAAATATCTATGCGCAGGATCTCGTAGAGCAAATTATTGATTTGAACAACGGCACCTACTTAGATGAAGATTTGCAGAACAGTGCAAAGACAGACTTTTGCATAGGAGTAGCGGGATATCCAGAAAAGCACCTAGAAGCGCCCAGTCTTGAAAGTGATATTCATTTTTTAAAGAAAAAGCTAGAAGCTGGGGCCTGTTATGTGGTGACCCAAATGTTTTTTGACAATCAGAAATACTTCGACTTTGTAGAAAAATGTAGAGCCGCGGGTATCACAAAACCTATTATACCAGGACTCAAGCCGCTGGCGACAAAGAAGCAACTCAATTTAATTCCGCAACGCTTTAGTGTAGACGTGCCAGATGCACTAGTAATGGAAGTTGTAAAAGCCAAAGACACTGCTGCCATACGCCAGATAGGGATAGAGTGGTGCATACAGCAAAGCAAGGAGTTGCAAGCTGCTGGCGTACCCGTGTTACATTATTACTCAATGGGTAAAAGTGATAATATTAGACAGATAGCAGCGGCTGTTTTTTAAGGTTTAGTATTGGTTGTTACTATCAATTTACGACAACAGTTGCATTACATGTATTTGGATTGCCAGCTAAAGTGATGGTAAAAGTATCTGTCTGATTAGCTTTAGGGATTCCAGTGGCTGATAAGGTGATCGAATTCACTCCTAAATGAGGAAATATTCCGCTTGCACTAAAACTATATCCGTTAGTAGTGTTTGTGCTTATTGTGTAGGGAGTAATGACTTTGACTAACACATCAATAGTGATGGTATTGTTTGTGTTGAGAGCAATACCGGTTATGTAATTTCCACTTACTATTATTGACGTACAATCTAAATTATTTTCACCACGTTCGGCAAGACAAGTAGACCACGCTGTTCCTTTGTAATACTGAAAACAATTATCATCACTATTATATATAAAGAGTCCAGCTATAGGTGAAGGTATTGCATCACGCTGTTGAGTGGTCAATGAGGGGAGTAAAACTCCTTTATCTTTAGATACAATATCTAGTGCAGCAGATGGGTCTGGAGTTGTGGTGTTGATGCCAATTTGAGAGAAGCTTATACTTAACCAAAGTAAGGAAGCTATGCAGGTGAAAGTAGTTTTTGACATTTTCTAAATTTTTGAAACCAAAGCAATTACCTAATGTAGAGTTGTACCTCATTAACTGCATTGCCATTTGCCGGTAATCCGCCGTTCCACGAGTATCTACTGCCTATTGAATAGAACCAATTTCCAAAACCTACAGAGCCGTCAAGGTATGTACTGCCTCCGGATCTCTCTAATCCTCCCCAACCGTTTTGAGTCATATCGAGAGTTATAGGTACATAACCAGCAACTGGACTTGTTCCTCCGCCGCTTCTAGGGTCAAAATCTTGTTTCCAGTGGTTTCTTAAATTAAGCGTGGGATAGTAGATTCTAAACTCATAGGAAGTGTCACTCTTAATGTCATCTAGTCTACTCAAAATAGAATATTTAGATGTTGTAAGTCCTGGTAGTAGTACATTGAACTCGCTAGCTTGGGTATCATTTAGCCAGTATCCTCCTGCAATGTTATGATTAAAGACAAGAGTCCAGCCTCCGCCGTCATTTGTCATATCACAGTAACAGTCGTATGGTGCTAGAGGACCAGCGCCATCTGTGTCAATAGTATATATGCCATCTGTTGTAGATCCGCTATTTCGATATTCTAGGCAGTTGCGTAGTATAGAATCTGTAGTGACGTCTACAGTACATAAGTTGGAATTTCCAGCGAGGGATATTGTGAAAGTATCTGTTTGAGTAATAAGCGGTATGCCAACACCAGTTAGCGTAACACTTGTTAATCCCGCATTTGTAAATACACCTGCTCCAGTAAAACTATAGCCATTAACGGTGTTTGTTGTAATTAAGTACGGTCCTACTACATTTACGAGAACATCTATGGTGATGGAGCCATTTCCAGCAAGAGGTATTCCTGTTGCAAAAGTACCATTTGCTACTGGAGAAGTACAATCTAAGGAGTTAGTGGGAGCTTCGGCAAGACAGTCAGACCAACCAGTAGCTTTGTAAAATTGGAAACAGGTACTGTCTGTATTAAAAATAAATAATCCTTCTGCTGGTGCTGCAATTGCATCTCTTTCTGCAGCCGTCATTCTAGGTAATAATAATCCTCGGTTTGACGAAGATATATCAAGAACTGATGACGGATCTGGATTTGTAGTGTTTATGCCAACTTGCGCATTAGAATGGGAGAGAGTTAATGCAAAAAGGAATAAAAAAAAGAAATTTTTAAACATTTAAGGAAGTTGAGGGATTTTTCTTTTATCAAAAGTAAAGGTTCTTTATGTACTTGTAATAAATAAGTTAGGGGAATTTTGTAGAAATTTTTCGGTGTGAATAATCTATGGTTTTTCGGTGTCGTTAAACATTTTAAAGCTCATGATTAGATAACATTATTTTGGAATTAATATTCAATACGTGTATGCCAGTATTTTTTAATTATAAATTATCCCTATTTCAAAGTAGAGTTTTTTAGTACTTTCGTTCTAGATATGCTCTCGCGAAAAACTAAATATGGTATTAAAGCCTTAACGTACATCGCCCGTGAACAACGGGAAGATGCAATGGTGCAAATAGGCACGATTGCTGAAAGTGAGAATATCTCTCAAAAATTTCTTGAAAGTATTATGCTTACGCTTAAAAAAGCAGGTTTCGTATCTAGCCGAAAAGGTAAAGGAGGCGGATATCAACTGCGACGTGAGCCTAAGGATATTAAAATGGTTGAGGTCATGAGAGTACTTGAAGGACCCGTTGCCATGCTACCATGTGTGTCTCTCAATTATTATGAACGTTGTGCAGACTGTAAAGATGAGGATGCATGTTCCGTTCATAGTCTAATGATTCAAATACGAGACAATACACTTCTTGTGTTAGAAAAGAACACGCTTGCAGACCTTGTGGCGGCTGCCAGTTCTTAGTCCTATTTGTTAGCTTTTTCTTTAAAACAACAATAATTCTTGTTAACCTAAGTTAATAATTTTACATTTGCCGATTAACCCTAGTAATCCGATAGGAATAAATAATTCTGAAATGATTATCGATTCGCTTGTTTTAAAACAATCAAAAAATACTTCTAAAGAGAAAACTCCTGCCTCGGCAGAAAAACCTATGCGCAGTATTGTGAAGTCCATAAGCTGGAGAGCAATAGGGACACTTGATACAATAGCTATTTCATGGTTTGTTACGGGTACGCTATCCTTAGCGTTGAGCATAGGGGCAGTAGAACTAGTATCAAAAATGGCGCTCTATTTTTTTCATGAGCGTGTTTGGAATTTAATAAAATGGGGAAAATAATGAAGTTTACTCAAGAGCAAATAACACAATTTAATAGTGCTTTAAAATCACAAAGTCCATCAGACGTTGTAAAATGGGCATTAGAACATGCTGAAAAACCTGTGATAACAACAAATTTCAGGCCTTATGAGGCAGCCATCTTACACGTGGTTTCTCAAGAGTTTGATAAGATTAATGTAGTATGGTGTGATACAGGTTACAATACTCCAGAAACCTATAGTCATGCAGAAGAGGTTATTAATCAACTAGCACTTTCTGTTGATTTATATGTTCCAAGACAAACACGTGCACATCGTGATGTTGTTATGGGTAATCCATCTGTCACAGATGAAAGTCATAAAGAGTTTACAGAGCAGGTAAAATTAGAACCTTTCCGTAGAGCTATGGAAGTCCATAAGCCAGATGTGTGGTTTACTAATTTAAGGCAGGGGCAAACGGCACATAGAGATAACTTAGATATTTTAAGTTTAAGCAAAGATGGCGTTCTTAAAGTAAGCCCTTTTTATTATTGGTCAGATAGTGAGTTAGACAAGTACTTAGTAGATCATAACTTGCCTAATGAACATAATTATAATGATCCAACAAAAGTTTTAGAACATAGAGAATGTGGTTTACATCTCTAAGCAGAGAGACATATGAAAGAGATATTAAAGACTAATGCACTCGAGAGTGAGTCCATTTATATATTTAGAGAGGTAGTTGCTCAGTTTGAAAATCCAGTATTATTATTTTCAGGAGGTAAAGATAGTATTACCTTGGTGAGACTTGCCCAAAAAGCATTTTATCCAGCTGCCATACCATTTCCATTACTACATGTAGATACGGGTCACAACTTCCCAGAGACCATCAAATTTAGAGATGATCTAGTAAAGGAACTCGGGCTTAATTTAATTGTGCGTAATGTGCAAGATGCTATTGATCAGGGGAAAGTGACAGAAGAAACTGGAAAGTATGCTAGTAGAAATAGCTTACAAACAACTACATTACTTGATGCTATTGAGGAGTTTAAGTTTGATGCATGTATAGGTGGCGCTCGTCGTGATGAGGAAAAGGCACGTGCAAAAGAACGTATCTTCTCCGTACGAGATGATTTTGGACAGTGGGATGAAAAAAACCAGCGACCAGAATTATTCGATTTGCTTAATGGTAATATAGAATTAGGACAAAACGTGCGTGTTTTTCCTATCTCAAACTGGACAGAGCTTGATGTATGGAGCTACATACAACAAGAAAATATCGAAATTCCAAGTATTTACTTCTCACATACAAGAAAAACATTTGAGCGTGATGGGATGATATGGAGCGCTTCAGATTGTGTGTATAGAGATGACAATGAAGAGGTAGAAGATCGTGTAGTGCGTTTTAGAACCGTAGGTGATATGACATGTACTGCAGCTGTAGCTTCTGAGGCAGTTACTATACAGCAGATAGTAAACGAAATTAAAGTAAGCCGTATTTCCGAACGAGGCGCGCGTATAGATGATAAACGTAGCGAGGCAGCAATGGAAAAACGTAAACAACAAGGTTATTTTTAGATTATGGAAGTATTGAAACTGGCAACTGCTGGAAGTGTAGATGATGGAAAGAGTACTTTAATAGGTAGATTGTTATACGACACGCAATCACTTACTGATGATAAACTTGAGGCTATAGAAAAAAGCAGTAAAAAGTTAGGGTATGATTACCTAGACTTTTCACTAGCAACAGATGGATTAGTGGCAGAACGTGAGCAAGGAATCACGATTGATGTAGCTCACATTTATTTTTCGACGCCTACTAAAAGTTATATTATAGCAGACAGCCCTGGGCATGTAGAGTACACTCGTAATATGATTACTGGAGCGTCAAATGCTTCTGTGTCTATTATTCTTATAGATGCTAGAAAAGGCGTTATCGAGCAAACATTTAGGCATTTCTTTATCAATGCGCTTTTACAAGTTAAGCACGTGGTAATTGCAGTAAATAAAATGGACTTGGTAGATTATGATCAGTCTGTTTTTGATAGTATTAAAAATGACATTGATGCACTTCGAGCAAAGAGTGGTTATAAAGATCAAGAGATAACGTTTATTCCTATAAGTGCACTTACAGGGGATAATGTGGCTTCCGCTTCCGCGAAAATGAGCTGGTATGAAGGACCATCTATTTTAGGATATTTAGAAAACGTAACACCAGAAGCAGCTAGCGATACGCCTATGCGTTTTCCTGTGCAAACAGTAATACGACCAAAAACCAATGCTTTTCATGACTTTAGAGGATATGCAGGTAAGGTGTATGGGAGTTCCATTGCAGTAGGAGATGACATAACAGTACTACCTAGCTTAAAGTCATCAAAAGTTCAAGATATATTCAGCTACAAAGACTCATTTAAAGAAGCCCAAGCGGGTAATTCTATAACACTCACGCTAGAAGATGATATTAATGTCACTAGAGGTGATATTATTGTGAAGTCTAGTGACATTCCTGAGCAAACAAAAGAGCTTAAAGCTACGGTATGCTGGATGGATGATACAGTACTTACTGCTGGAAAAAAATATGAATTGCAGCATATGACCCAACGCATACTTGCAAAGGTATCTCAAATACAAGAAATCATCCCGACAGATTACTCAACACGAGACTCTGGAGCAAGTGAAGTTACAATTAACGAAATTGCAACGGTACATTTTAAACTTGCTAAATCACTTTTTTATGATCGTTACATAGATCATAAGCAAGGAGGCTCATTCATTATTATTGATCCCATTACAAATACAACAGCTGGAGTTGGATTCATAAAGTAATTTAACTAGCACAGCGTATTAAAAAAACAAAGCCCATTCTTTTTAAAGAATGGGCTTTATCATTAGTAGTTGTCTTAGTCTATTACTTTTTTGCTAAGAAAGGGTATCTGTAATCTGTAGGAGTTACAAATGTTTCCTTAATCATACGTGGGCTTACCCAGCGTAGTAAGTTAAGCATAGAACCAGCCTTATCATTAGTTCCAGATGCACGAGCTCCACCAAAAGGTTGTTGCCCTACAACTGCTCCAGTAGGCTTGTCATTAATATAGAAGTTACCTGCTGCATTTTTAAGAGCCTTAGTAGCCTCTTGTACAGCATAACGATCTGTTGCTAGTATTGCTCCAGTAAGTGCATACTCACTAGTGCTGTCTACAAGCTTAAGCATCTCGCTCCAGTCTTTATCTTCATATACATAGATAGTCATCACTGGGCCAAAAAGCTCTGTGTGCATTGTTGTATAGTTAGGATCTGTAGTTACGATAACAGTAGGCTCAATAAAGTAACCTTTCTTCTTGTCGTGTCCACCACCTACGATGATCTCTGCATTTGCATCTTCTTTTGCTTGGTCAATATATTTTGCAAGCTTGTCAAAAGATCCTTCATGTATTACCGCAGTAATAAAGTTAGTCATGTCCTCTGGAGAACCCATTTTAAAAGACTTCACATCCTCTATAACGTACTCTTTTACTTCTTCCCAGATAGAAGCAGGAATGTAACCGCGACTTGCTGCACTACATTTCTGTCCTTGGAATTCAAAAGCACCACGCGAGATTGCTGTTGCAACTTGCTTAGCAGGAGCAGTAGGGTGAGCAACGATAAAATCTTTACCACCAGTTTCACCTACGATACGTGGGTATGTCTTGTAATTGTGAATGTTCTCACCTATTTTTTTCCAGATATCCTTAAATACATGAGTAGATCCTGTGAAGTGTAGTCCAGAAAAATCTGGGCTTGCAAGTACGGTATCTGTAATCATGATAGGATCTCCGTGTACAACTTGGATTACACCATCTGGCACACCAGCCTCACGGAAGATGTCAAGAATAATCTTAGCCGAAAGCATCTGGCTATCAGAAGGCTTCCATACTACTACATTCCCCATAAGTGCACAGGCAGCAGGAAGGTTTGCAGCAATTGCAGTAAAGTTAAAAGGAGTAATCGCATAGATAAACCCTTCTAGTGGACGGTATTCTAATCTATTCCAAGCTCCAGAAGTAGACTCTGGCTGCTCATTATAGATGTCTGTCATAAACTGCACGTTAAAACGTAAAAAGTCTATAAGTTCACAAGCAGCATCAATCTCAGCTTGGTAGATAGTCTTAGACTGGTTGATCATCGTTGCAGCATTAATCTTTGCACGGTATGGCCCTGCAATAAGCTCTGCAGCTTTAAGAAAGATGCCTGCACGCTGCTCCCATGGAAGCTCTGCCCACTCTGTACGAGCCTCTAGAGCTCCAGCAATTGCTTGATCAATATGTGTTTTTTCTGCAAGATGATACTCACCTACCACTTTCTTGTGATCGTGTGGTGGAGTGATCGTGCGTGTATTTTTTGTGCGCACTTCTTTACCGTTGATGTACATCGGTACTTCTGTGTGTGCATTAAATAATTCTTTATAAGCTGCTGCTACCGCCTCGCGTTCTGGAGAGCCTGGAGCATAAGATTTTACCTCTTCGTTTACAGCAACTGGAACTTGAAAAAATCCTTTTCCCATGATGTTTTTTTGTTTTGTTTTTTACGAGTTGTAAAGTTACAAATTTAAGATAGGATGATACAGGTCTTTGGGAAGAGTGTAACAAGTGGGATTTTTACGCTTTCGCGAAAGCGTAACTTAGAAACATATCTTATGAAACTCTGCCAATCTTTTTTTCGTAATTTCACCCATTAAACTGCGACTTATCCCTTAATGTGTACTGTAACCTATATTCCGAAAGAAAATAATACGTTCATTCTTACGTCTAATCGCGATGAAGCGGTGGGTAGAACCACCCTCGTTCCAGACTTTTATGATGTAGATGGAACAAAGATGCTATTTCCAAAAGACGCTGTCGCGGGCGGTACGTGGATAGGCATTTCCGAAAAAAATAGGATGATATGCTTGCTTAACGGTGGTTTTGAAATACACGTGAGAAAGGAAAGTTATACCATGAGTCGAGGCATCGTTGTAAAAGAACTTCTCAAGGCAGCCGATTTGTCTGAGGCTATCGATACGTTCAATTATAAGGGTATTGAGCCTTTCACGATTGTAGCTATAGACTGGAGTAGTGCACTTAAGGCTACAGAACTCGTTTGGGATGGTGAGAAAGCACATATAACAGTGCTAGATCATGAGCCAAAAATATGGTCGTCCTCTACATTATATGACGCCACCATGAAAGAAAAACGGAAGACATGGTTTGCTGCTTTTAAGGAGACTACAGACTGGAGTAAGGAAAGTTTATTTAACTTTCATACCAAGGCAGGAGAAGGTGATGCGCATATAGATCTGCAAATCAATCGCGGACTTTTAAAAACAGTAAGTGTTACTCAGGTGGAGAAAATAGATGATACATGCGTGATGACGTATAATGACCTTCAAAAGGAGGAAGTTCACACCGCTCAATTTGAAATGATACCTGCGTGATATATAACGGAAAGATTATAGTGCTCGCTTTTCCAGATACGTTTGTAAAAATGTCTGATGAGCTCATGTGTAAAATTTTACCTCTCATGGGGCTAGGTACCCGCACCCATATCAAAGCAGGTCACGCTGCGCTTGTGCTTATAGAAAATGAGACTGGTAAAGCGCAATATTTTGATTTTGGCAGATATATTACTCCCAAAGGAAAAGGTCGTGTGCGTGGTGCAAATACAGATATAGAACTTAAAGTACCCGTAACGGCAATTGTAAATAATGGAACGCTTGAAAATCTAGATGAGCTATTATTGTGGCTTGATGCACATCCAGAAAAAACGCACGGGTCAGGCAGACTTGTAGCCTCGCTTTGCTCGGCTATTAATTATGAGAAAGCACTTGCTTACATTAATTCACTACAAAGTCAAGGCAGTGTTCCTTATAAAGCCTTTGGAAAAATAGGAAGTAATTGCGCTCGTTTTGTTACAGAGACGATCCTAGCTAGTACTGAGGATAAGGCTATTATTAAATACCTTAAGCGTAACAAGAAGTTTACACCGAGTACCGTAGGTAATGTTGAGAAAAGCGCTTCAGAAGAAGGAGTTTATCAAGTTTTTAATGGTGAGATTGCTCCATATAACTCAACTGCGCTACGCGAGAATCTTACAAATTACTTTGACAGACGAGTTCCCGCTGCGTACACTGTTGAAGATGAGGGTGTGTTGCCAGAAAACGTTTACTTTCTAGAGGGCACAGGTAGTAGTGCGTATTTTCACCTTGAGATTCTCTCTGAGGTAAAAGGTGTTGTAAGAAGGTTTACTGAGTTTGGCGAGCAGGATTTTCAAGGTGTTACTGTATTTCCAGAGGGTTTCTCGGTGGTGAGTGATTATCGTTTTGTGTATGATAGTAACTGCGTATATTGCACGCTTGAGCAGGGAGATTCACTTTTTCGCCTTGAGCTTACTTCTCAAGAATTCTCGGATATTAGTTTAGAGCAAAAGGCGCACTCAGCTTAAAAACTGGGATTTTTACCCTAAAATTACGTGTAGTAGTAAAGTTTACCATCTGGTAAAAACCTTGCATTGCCCCAAAGGCAGAGTTGAGCAAGCATCCAGAACTGTATGTGTGGCTTTCGCCAGGTTTGAGAACAGGTTTTTTACCTATTACACCTTCTCCAGCAACGGTCTCTGGTGCGCTAAGGGCATCTGTGATTCTCCAATGACGAGCCATGAGTTGCACGCTGTCTTTACTCTGGTTTGCTATCGTTATTTTATAGCCAAAGGCATAGCGCATTTTATGATTTTTATAAAATGTGCCCTCAAAGGTAGTCTCTACAGAAATCTTGATTCCTCGTGTAACTTGTTGTACCATTCTTAAAATAAAAATGCAGTGATTGCAAAGAAAATTACGGCAAATATTGTTGCTCCTAAATAGAATATGATATTTAAAAATACAAATTTTAGTAGCGTCCACCTTCTTTTTTGTTTATAAAAATTGCGAAGTGCCTTGTAAAAGTAAAATGGACCGACTAATAGAAGTAGGAGTGATGCAACTATTTCATCCCCAATAAGTAGGTCTGGAATGATGGCTATAAGTAGTACTAAAAAGACCCAACTAAAAATGTGGAATATGAACACTAGATGCTCCATATAGTTGAATCGCTTTTTTGAATATATCAGCCACAAAAAGAGTGCAAAAATAGGTGCGAAAAAGAATAAGAAGAAAGGAATTTTTGAAGCTAAGAACCTAATAAAACGTGCTGGATTATCTTTTACACGTTTTATATCTTCATTCTTGCTATATAAAAAAATGTTTGTTCTAGTCTTGCTAAAGTTTAAGCTATCGAGAGCAGTTACTGGATCACTTATTTCTGTATACTCAAAGAAATCATAAAAAATCTCGCCCTTTGTTGCGATTCTAGAAAGATACATCCCGTCAATAGAGGCTTCAGAACGGGTGCTGTAAGGAACTTTCTTGACGGCTCTCTTTGTGGAGTCCTTTGTCTTTTTTCGCTCTTTAAGTTTTGAGACGCTATTTTCAATAGTATTATTAATTCTTTCTTCTAGCAGATCTGCATCTTCTTGATTGAGATTTTGAAGTTCATTTATGTTGATGTCTTTGGTAATGTCTTTTATTGCGTCAATATCTCCTTGTGCTTCATCAACATTGAATTGGATGACTCCATCATCTGTGAAGTCTAGATCATTATTGCCATTTATAAAGCCTATGATGGCTAGTATTATAAAGTAAGAAATAGAGGCGCTTAGAAAGAACCGAAAAGGGTTTGCATATTTAAGACGTTTCCCATCTACATAATACCTAGTGATGGTGCCTGGTTTAAACAATAAATCTTTTACTGTGTATCTAAATCGAGAATCATAAGTAAATACGCTCAGTATAAATTCATTAAAAAAATCTTTGAGCGTAAGTCTTTTGGTGGTGTTTATTTGACCGCAGTATGCACAAAAACGGTCAGAAAGTTCTAGCGGATGCTTACAGTTTAAGCATTCTACCCCTCGATATCGCATCGCCTTTCGGCTAGTTGGTTTGATTTCTGTTTCCTTCACGATATAAATATAGGATTTTTAGAAGGATACGCTTTCGCGAAAGCGTAAAGAAATAACACTAAATAAGTACCATACGATTAGTTTGTAATCTGGCTAGAGTTTGTGGCGCCATATCCTAGGAGTTCATCAAATCGTCCGCCAGGCTTGCGGTAGTACACGAGAATCTGATAATCATTTTCTGTCTGCCAGAAGTTGCCATCTATATTATTCTTCTCTTCAATACTTCCATCTGCGTTTACCAGTATATATCGATAGTTGTAAAATCCTTGTTTAAGCAAATAAGGTAACTCATAACGACGCGAGTCGCTATTGTAAGTAAGGGCAGTGCTCTTGTCGATTACATAATTATTAAAGTTTCCATAGACATGTATGGACTGTCCTTCGTTAATTTCTGGATATTGCAAAGAGAAATGAATCCACACATACTCTGCCTCTGTGAGTGGTGTGCGACCTTCTAAGGTGTTGATTAAGAAATTACCGTTAATGTCTGGATTGTAGGTGTATGGCTCATCATAGCGAGCTGGATTCGTGTAGAGGTAATTGTGGTAAAGACTTTTAAGCTCTATGCTGCGTATTGCAAAAGTAGATGATCGTACGTCTTTGTTTTCAAAGTTAAAAAACTCATTACCGCCCCAGAAAGCTGTTTCTTGATCATAGCGGTACTCAAGCTTACTCCCTATATTGTATTGAGGGTCTACGCCTGTGATAGCTGTTTTTAAGTTGTTGTTCTGGATAAGAACAGTATGCAGGTTGTTTTTAGGGTTGATAATGAGGTCGTCTCCAGAGTCTACAAAGAAGCGTAGTACTTGCTTACTATCTATATAACGTAAATCTCGAGACCTCTTAACTTCTGCTCCTACACTATATTTTGGGTTGTAAATCATAAACTTACGAGAAAAAACTAGTTGGTCATCCTCATCGTAAATACTTAAAAGATAATTACCTGTTTTAGTGAGTCTCTTTGTTATCTTATTAGGTATACTTAAGTCGTAATGAGTATAGAGTTGTAATGTAGCCACCGAATTCTCAAACCCAAGAATACGCACATTGTCCATACCTTCCATAAACTCAGAGCGTACGAGATCGCTAGGAGTCCAATCTGCATTATGGTGAGTTATTTTGTAATAATAATCACGTTCATCACCTATAATATCGTCAAAGGAAAGGCGTAAACGACTTCCTAGTTTGATAATAGGGAGTGAGGTGCCGGTTGTGCTGTTTTCATTAAACTGTACGGTTTTAATAAAAGCAGGTTCGGGAAGTTCTTGCACTGCTTGAGCAGCGGCAGATAACGAAAGAGCAAGTAAGAATATGGTAAAATATGGTCTCATAAAAATATGAATGGTTACCAAATATAAACAATTTTGATGCCGAGATATTGCGTCGATCTATATGGCATGGCAAATTATGATGTTTGATGATTACGCTTACGCGAAAATGTGATAACGGGAAGTGTATCACTGCCTACTTTTTGAATAGATTTTTAAAGATTTTAGCCCCTAGCTTATGGTTGCTTAAAAATTATTTTTGAGCAGGCTAAAGCAAATAGGCTTAACAATAATCTTAAAATATAGATTTTTCTGAGGTGAAAACGTTTGAAATATAGTGTTTTGAGAAGCTTTGTTTAATGAGTTGTGTAAAACGTTATTTAGAAATGTTATAAATAATACTTTCACTTAGTCACACTCGGAAATACGGACCGTATTATGTAAATTTGCAAACCTCAATTTAAGAGGATTTTAGATAACATAAATCTACTGACATATGTCAAAAGACATCAGAATCAAAAAAGGTCTTGATATCCGATTAGTAGGCGAAGCAGAAAAAACAATTTCTGAGGCGCCAAGATCGCGTACCATTACTATTAGACCTTCAGATTTTCATCTCATTACTCCTAAAATGGTCGTAAAAGAAGGAGCGACCCTACAGGCAGGAGATGTAATATTTTACTCAAAGTCTCAAGAAGAAATCAAATTTGTATCTCCAGTTGCTGGAACAATTACAGAAATCAAGCGTGGCGCTCGCCGTGTGATTACTGATATTGTGATTGAAGCAGATTATGCTGGTGCTACTCGTGATCTAGGAGCTTTAGGAGCATCTGCAAGCGCAGAGGCAGTAAAAGCGAGATTACTTGAAGGAGGAGTTTGGCCATTTATTAAGCAACGTCCTTATGATGTTGTTGCAAATCCAACAGTAACTCCAAAGGCGATCTTTATCTCTGGATTAAACACGGGACCACTCGCTGCAGACCTTGATTTTGTTCTTGCAGGTAAGGAAGCACACTTACAAGCAGCAGTTTCTGCGCTTGCAACGCTTACTTCCGGAGGTGTTCATGTTTCTATAGGAGCAAGCTCTTCTATATTTTCTGGACTTAAAGATGTTGTAACTCATACAGTAAAAGGACCACACCCGGCTGGGAATGTTGGAACTTTAATTAATAAAACAAGCCCAATCAATAAGGGAGAAACTGCGTGGACGATTGCTGCACAAGATCTTGCTGTTATTGGAGAGTTGTTGCTTACAGGTAAGTTTAATGCACAGCGTGTTATATCTGTATCTGGATCATCGATCAAAGCGCCTAAGTATTACAAGACAATGATAGGGGCTGAGGTTTCTACATTTGCTTATGCTGCAGGGGTAGAAGGAGATAACAACCGTTTTATTTCTGGTAACGTACTTACGGGTAATAAAGTGAGTCCAGATGGAGCTCTTGGTTTTTATGCAACTGAGTTTGTTGCTATCCCAGAAGGTGATGATTATGAATTCTTTGGGTGGAATAAGCCTGTTTTTGATAAGATATCGCCATCTAGAGCGCTTACGTTCTCATGGATGCAACCTAATAAAAAATATGATCTTGATACCAATACAAATGGTGAGCACCGTGCGTTTGTTGTAACAGGAAACTACGAAGAGGTTTTTCCTCTAGATATCTACCCTATGCAAATCCTTAAGGCTTGTATGGTAGAAGATTTAGATGAGATGGAAGCACTTGGGATGTACGAAGTAGCTCCAGAAGATTTTGCACTTACTGAGTTTATGTGTGTGTCTAAACAGCCACATCAAGAAATTATCAGAAAGGGATTAGATGTTATGTATAAAGAAATAGGATAAGTTATGGGAATGAAAGAAAGTTTACATAAGCTTAAAATGAAGTATGAAGGGAAGAAGATGGCTCCGGCTTTCAACGCACTTCACACTTTTTTATACGCTCCTAATGAGACAACACATAGTGGTGGTCACATTAGAGCGGTAGATGATTTAAAGCGAACAATGAACACGGTAATCATCGCATTGATTCCTTGTTTGTTATTTGGAATATTTAATGCTGGATACCAGCATTACTATGCAGTTGCAGAGGTTGCTGGAACAGCAGCAGAGTATAAAGCTGTAGGTTTCTTTGATGGAAATTTCTGGAACTGGGATAACTTTGCAATGGGAGCTTGGACAGTATTACCGCTTGTGGTGGTTTCGTACGGTGTAGGTCTTCTTGTAGAATTTATTTTTGCAGTTATAAAAGGACACGAAGTAGAAGAAGGTTACCTAGTAACTGGAATGCTTGTGCCACTTATTGTTCCTATTGATATTCCATTATGGATGCTTGCAGTAGCGGTAATCTTTGGTGTAGTAATAGGTAAAGAAGTATTTGGAGGAACAGGGATGAATATCCTTAACCCTGCACTTACTATACGTGCTTTCTTATTCTTTGCATATCCTACATGGATGTCTGGAGATAAAGTATGGGTACACCAAGCAGTAGATATGGCTGGGCAGCCAGATGCAATCTCTGGGGAAACTATCTTAGGTAGTTATGCACAGAATAGTACTGTTGCTTACGACTATTGGGATATGTTTGCTGGTTTTATACCAGGTTCTGTAGGAGAGACATCAAAACTTTTAATCATTTTTGGTGCTGCATTCTTGATCTTTTCAAAAATAGCAAGCTGGAGAATTATACTTTCTGCAGTAGCAGGAGCACTAGTGATGGGGCTTATCTTTAACGGAGTAGTTGACGCAGGATGGATTGATAATTCAAGTAAGTTTTACGGATTGATGAGTGTTCCTTTCTGGCAACACCTTATCATAGGTAGTATCTTATTTGGTGCTGTATTTATGGCAACAGATCCCGTTACAGGTTCACAAACTAATAAAGGAAAATACATCTACGGATTCTTAATAGGATTTATATCTATCATGATTCGTGTATTTAACCCAGCATACCCAGAAGGAGTTTTCCTTGCGATATTATTAATGAACGTATTTGCTCCTACAATTGATCACTACGTGGTACAAGGGAATGTGAAGAAGAGAATGAAGCGTCTTAAACTTAAAACAGCATAACGATGGCAAAGACAGACGGAAACGGATATACAATTCTCTTTGCGACTATTATGGTAGTCGTAGTAGGAGGAGTTCTAGCAGGACTAGCACAAGGTCTTAAGCCTGCTATTAAAGAAAATGAGCGCTTTGAAAAGCAGCAAAACATTCTTTATGCTATGGGCGTAAATGAGAATGTAGAAGGTGATGGAGGTGTAAACTTCATCCCTACTGATAAGGTAGAAGCAGAGTACGATAAGTACATTAAAGAAGCTTACATCATCCAGAATGGTAAAGTGACTCAAAGTGATGAGGCATTTACTGTAGATATGAAGAAGCAAAGCAAGTTGCCTAAAAATGAGCGCAAGATGCCTCTTTTTGTGGGAGAGCGTGATGGTAAACAATTTTTTGTTGTGCCTATGTACGGTAAAGGACTTTGGGATGCTATCTGGGGATATGTGGCGCTAGATAAAGATCTAGTTGTTCAAGGTGTGTTTTTTGATCACAAAGGAGAGACTCCTGGTCTAGGTGCAAACATTAAAGAGCGTTACTTTATGGACGACTTTACTGGTGAGCAGATTATGTCAAAAACTCAGTACTCAGGTATCACAGTTGCAAAAGGTAACAATGATCCAAAAAATGAACGTAAGGACGATAATAAAGTAGATGCTCTAGCAGGTGCAACTATCACTGGTGACGGTGTGAGTGCAATGATTAAAAGCACACTTAAAAGCTACGTTCCAGTAATTAAAGATTTTAAAACCAAAGCATAATGGCGATACTATCAAAAAAAGATCAACGACTCATTCTTGATCCATTAGCAGATGATAACCCAATTACTATTCAAGTATTAGGTATCTGTTCGGCACTAGCAATTACTGCTCAGCTTAAAGCGTCTATCGTAATGGCAGTATCTGTACTATTTGTACTAGGTATTGGTAACGTAGTGATATCGCTTATGCGTAACATCATACCATCAAAAATTAGAATTATTGTACAACTTATCGTTGTGGCAACACTTGTAATTGTAGTAGACCAGACGCTCAAGGCATTTGCTTATGAGCTTAGTAAAGAACTTTCAGTCTTTGTAGGTCTTATCATTACAAACTGTATCATTATGGGACGTTTTGAAGCTTTTGCTTTAGGTAACGGTCCATACAGATCATTTTTAGACGGGATAGGTAACGCACTTGGTTATGGTGTAATCTTAATCATAGTAGGTTTCTTTAGAGAGCTATTAGGTTCAGGAACGCTTCTAGGTGTTAAAGTACTAGGAGATCCAATAGAAAAGACAGGATTATACAGCATAGGCTACGAGAACAACGGTTTTATGTTATTATCACCTATGGCACTTATCGTAGTTGGACTCATTATTTGGGTACAGCGTAGTAAGAACCCTGCACTCGTAGAAGAGAACTAGAAAATGAATTATCACGCTTTCGCGAAAGCGTAAACCTATAAAATCAAAGATATGTTAGAGCATATTGAATTATTTTTCAAATCGATTTTCATAGACAATATGGTATTTGCCACTTTCTTAGGAATGTGTTCTTACCTAGCCGTGTCTAAAAAAGTGTCAACCGCTGTTGGTCTTGGTGCTGCTGTCATATTTGTACTAGCAGTAACAGTGCCTATAAACTGGCTACTTGACCAGTATATTCTTCGTGATGGCGCACTAGCGTGGTTAGGACCAGAGTATGCAGATTATGACTTAAGTTTCTTATCATTCATACTATTTATTGCAACTATTGCAACAATGGTACAACTAGTAGAGATTGTAGTAGAGAAGTTCTCTCCGTCATTATATAACTCACTTGGTATTTTCTTACCACTTATTGCAGTAAACTGTGCCATCTTAGGAGGGTCATTATTTATGCAATCTAGAGATATCCAAACGTTAGGTCTTGCCTTTAACTATGGTATATCTTCAGGTATAGGGTGGTTCCTTGCAATTCTTGCAATTGCAGCGATACGTGAGAAAATACGTTACTCAAATGTTCCTGCTCCATTAAGAGGTCTTGGTATTACTTTTATCATTACAGGTCTTATGGCAATAGGTTTTATGAGTTTTGGAGGAATGCTTACAGGTGGTGACGAAGAAGAAGCTGCACCTGCTACCGAAGCTGCTCAAATAGAGTTACAAGAAGAAAATACGCAACCCGTAGCTATGATCGAGGTTGAAATTGCTAACGAAAAAGAAAACTAATTATGTTACTAGCTGCATCAATGTCTGGCGTTGTTATCGCCACAATCGCTGCCTTTTTAGTGCTTACGTTAATCCTTGTGGGCTTATTGCTTTTTACTAAGCAAAAGTTATCTCCATCAGGACCTGTAACAATTACTATAAATGGTGAAAAAGAAGTTGAAGTTGCCTCTGGAGGTACGCTCTTATCAACTCTTGGAAACAATAAAATATTCTTACCATCTGCTTGTGGAGGTGGAGGTACTTGTATACAATGTGAGTGTCACGTTCTTGAAGGAGGTGGAGAAGCATTACCTACAGAAACACCACACTTCTCTCGTAAGGAGCTTGCTCACGGAGCACGTCTTGCTTGTCAAGTAAAGGTGAAGCAAAATATGAATATCACGATTCCAGAAGAAGTTTTTGGAATTAAGAAATGGGATGCAACAGTTGTACGTAACTATAACGTAGCATCATTCATTAAAGAATTTGTAGTTGAGATACCAGAAGATATGGGGTATAAAGCTGGAGGATATATCCAGATTGAAATCCCTGAGTGTACGATTAACTACAAGGATATAGATATCACTGCTCACCCAGAAGAGCACGAAACACCAGATAAGTTTCAAGCAGAGTGGGATAAGTTTGGTCTATGGCCACTTACAATGAAAAATAATGAGACTGTAGAGCGTGCATACTCTATGGCTTCTTTCCCAGCAGAGGGACGCGAGATTATGCTTAACGTGCGTATTGCTACGCCGCCGTGGGATCGTGCTAAAAACCAATGGATGGATGTAAACCCTGGGGTTGCATCATCATACATATTTGCACAAAAGCCAGGTGATAAAGTAGTAATCTCTGGGCCTTATGGAGAATTCTTCATAAATGAATCTGAAGCAGAAATGCTTTACGTAGGAGGAGGAGCAGGAATGGCACCTATGCGTTCACACCTGTATCACCTTTTCAAAACCCTTAAGACGGGACGTACGGTTACTTACTGGTATGGAGGACGTTCTAAGCGTGAGTTATTCTACTTAGAGCATTTCCGTGAGTTAGAGAGAGAATTCCCTAATTTTAAATTCTATCTAGCGCTTTCTGAGCCTATGGAAGAAGATAACTGGCAAGTAAAAGACTCTACAGATGGAGAAGGAGACGGTTTTGTAGGTTTCATTCACCAGGTAGTAATAGACCAGTACTTAAGTAAGCACGAGTCACCAGAAGATATCGAACTTTATTTCTGTGGTCCTCCACTTATGAACAACGCTGTTCAGAAAATGGGAGAAGATTATGGAATTCCAGATGAGAACATCCGTTTTGATGACTTTGGAGGATAGTATATAATTTCGCTTTCGCGAAAACCTAAAAACCCGATACAGCAATGTATCGGGTTTTGTGTTTTTAGATATATTGTTACTTTCAAAACTATGCTGCAGTTAGGTACAGTTAACTGTGAATATTATCTTTGTAATATGGCAGAACTTCTTACAGAACAAGAGCTTCACAACCTTGCGATGAATATCGTAGGAGAAGATTTAAAGAGTCAAGGCTTTGAGTTTATGGCAGTAAATTCTAAGCTTAAAAAGGACCCGCAGTTTGTGGCTCTCAAGGATAAAAAATTACATTTTGTAATCGTAAGAGCGCGTACATTTCCAGAAGATGCAAATGTGTATGATGAAGCTTTTATGATAAAAATGCGTGATCACGCACTCAAGTTTGAAGCACGTACATTTTATGCTGGGGTAGGACTAGGTCACGGAGACAATTATCAAAAACCGGTCGAAAAAGATTCGGCTTACAGAGAGATTTATAACGGACTTCAAGAGATACAATAATGCGCATACTTCTATCATTTCTTATTGCTGTAAGTTTTCTAGCTTGTAAACAGTCACAAACCCCAGACGAGATTACAATCGCAGGCAACGCTTTTGGCACTAGTTATGGAGTAAAATACTTTGGAGAGGTAGCAGAGGCTCCACAAATTAAAAAGGGTATAGACTCTGTGGTAGCAGTGGTAAACCAGTCACTAAGCACGTACATTCCGGAAAGTGATATCTCAAAAATAAATAGAGGCGATACTACCGTTGTTGTAGATGCTATGTTTAAGGATGTATTTACGCTTTCGCGAAAGCTAAATAAAGTCACATCAGACTACTTTGATCCTACAGTAGGCACATTGCGCAATGCGTACGGTTTTGGGGATACAGAGGCCTTAGAAACATTAGATGGGCCTACATTAGACTCATTAATGCAGTATGTAGGTTGGAGTAAAGTACAATTACAAGAAGATGGAACGATAAGCAAGACCGCTTCAACTATTTATTTTGACTTTAATGCTATCGCAAAAGGGTATGGAGTAGATAGAGTGGCAGCTTATATGGGTTCAAAGGGGTTTAATAACTACCTCGTAGATATAGGTGGAGAGATAGTGGCCGCAGGGACCAACCTTAATAAAGAACAACGCTGGACAGTAGGAATAGAAAATCTAGATTCTAAAGTGACAGACAGAACGGCATCAGTTCTCGTAAACCTTACAAACAAGGCGATGGCTGGCTCTGGAAATTACCGAAAGAATCGCGTTGACGAAGCTACGGGTAAACAATACGTACATACCATAAACCCACTTACGGGTTCTGCAGAGCGTAGTGATGTGCTCAGTGCAACCATTATTGCAGATGATTGTGCCACGGCAGATGCTTGGGCAACTTCTTGTATGGCAATGGGGCTTGAGCGCTCAAAAGAGGCCTTAAAAGGTCAAAATATAGAAGCTTACCTCGTGTATGATGGAGGAGTTTTTATGACTCTAGGGTTTAGTAAATATATACAAGATTAACGTTTTAATAGAAAATGTCCAGCAACGTCTTCTCGGTTATTAAACTTTAATAAAAACCAATAATCACTAGAAGGAAGTAGCTTCCCTCTGTACGTTCCATCCCATCCACTGGATTGCGGAGATAGCTGCTTTAATAATTTGCCGTATCGGTCAAATATGTATATGGATGCTATATCTTCTATATCGCCAATGCCTATTATTTTCCACTTATCATGATATCCATCACCATTAGGTGTGAAGTAGCGAGGATAATCTAAAATGAGTTGTCTTTCTGTGCTGGTGCCACATCCCTTTTTATCTCTTACATAAAAGTTATAATAACCGTTAGTTAGTCCTGTAAAAGTATTGCTGTCTTGGAAGTTGCTTGGCACGTCAATTGCATACTCATATTCACCTAAACCTTCTGTATTTACTATGGCGGTATTATTATTCTGTGCAAAACTAGTAACTGATATCTCTGTGATATTTGCTATGGAACTTCCAACAATCGTAGTGCTCTGTGTGGCTCTACAACCACTGATATCTGTTATATTAACGCTATAAGTTCCAGGAGCATTAACTGTGATTTCATTGAGATTTTCTCCAGATTGACCATTACTCCATTCGTAGAAAGCATAATTAGCTTCTGTAGTAAGTATTATAGGTTGCGCATCGTTAGTGCAAATTTGTAAGTCTTGAGGTAAGGTCACATCAAATGGTATAGCTACAGATAAATCAAATTCATCAATATTGAAACAGCCTGTGAGGGTGTTTTCTACACGATAATAAAGCGTTTGTGGGTTAGCTATGTTGACATAATCTAATTCAATAGGATCTGCACCTGTGCTTACATTATCCAAAGTTTCATGAAATGTCACAGCTACATTGTTTTGATTATTTATCGATGGAATGAGTGAAGCAAGGTCAAATCTTGTTTTCTCGTCTACAGGACCGTCAAGATCACATAACTCTTGATTTTGGATTGGATTTATAGTTGGAGTTTCAGGTAATTGTGAGGTTCCTGTAGTTTCAATATCAAAACTTTGATTACCTATTGCACGATCAATTAAAACATAATATGTCTGACCAGCGAGAACATTTAGACCGCTTAAAAAACCATCGCCATCTGCTCCTGGTCCCTCTGATATATCATCATTAGGTTCTGCTAGAGATAACCCTGTGGCTGCACTTACTCCTGCAGCTCGTGGGTTTGTAGTAGAGCACCTTATGGCATCACCTAGTGAGCTACAATCATCTGTGGGGCCATAAACAGCAAAATCATAGTCATCTGTATTGTTAGTAGGGGTGATGGTAAAACCAAATGTGCCGTCAGATGTAAATGTAAAACTTAGCCAGATTGTGTCAGAAAGACCAAAAAAACAAGGTGGGGGAGTATTAGCAGATTCTGAGAATTCGTCAAATCCCACTCCCGCAGGTTCTATACCTAATTGTAAACTGCCACATACTTGTATGGCATTTATACAGTCATTTGAAGTTTGTCCAAACGAGACGTAAAAGCTAAAAAAGAGTAACAAATAAATTGCTTTAGCTTGATGTCCCATTGGGTTAGATTAGTTAGCAAAGCATGAAAATACGATTATTTATAACAAACTGGTAATATCTCTCCTTGAGCTAGTCTATAGCGATCTACTTCATCTTGAGATAAGGTGTTTGTATAATCTACTTCATCTACTTTAAATCCTATGCTTCTTAGTTTGTCAAAGTAGTCACGACCATAGACACGTACATGGTCATATTGTCCAAATATTTTAGCGCGTTCTTCACGATCTGTGATGGTGTCATCCTCAAAAGTTAGGGCTCTATCAAGTTCTTGCGGTATTTGTAAAATAGCCATCCCACCTGGTCTTAATACGCGATATAATTCTTGCATGGCTTTAGTGTCATCTGGGATATGCTCTAATACATGATTACAGAATATGAGATCATAACTATTTTCGCCGAAAGGCAAATCACATATATCTGCTTTTACATCTGCTAGTGGAGAGTTTAAATCTGTAGTGGTGTAATCTAGGTGTGCGCTTTCGCGAAAGCGTTTATAAAATGCTTGCTCTGGAGCAAAATGCAACACTTTTCTAGGGGAGGTAAAGAAATCTGTTTCTCGTTGTAACCATAGCCACAAAAGTCTGTGACGTTCGAGTGAAAGTGTAGATGGAGACAGGACATTCTCTCTTGGCGTACCATAACCGTACGGTAAAAATTTCTTAAATGTTTTTCTGTCAATAGGGTCTTCGTAACGGACACCTTTTAAAAAGGTAGCCATAATTGGTCTCACCACATAACTAGCCCTTATTAACAAAGGTCGCGGAATGGCATTTAAGAAAAATTTGAAAAGCTTTTTCACTAGTTACAGCACTAATGCTTGCTGACGAAAAGGACTTTCCTCATCGCTCTCAATCCCTAAGGCCTTGTAGATGTATGCAAAAGTGGATAATAATTCAGGTTTACCATCTAATATAGCAACATCATGCTCAAAGTGGGCACTTGGTTTATTGTCGCGTGTAGTTATCGTCCAGCCGTCATTGTGCTGTGTGATATTGCGAGTTCCCATATTAGTCATAGGCTCGATGGCTACTACCATACCTTCTATAAATTTTTTACCGCGTCCACGTTTACCGTAGTTAGGCATTTCTGGATCTTCATGCATGGTAGTTCCTAGACCGTGACCTACGAGTTCGCGCACTACACCATAACCGTGGTCTTCGGTAAATTTCTGAATAGCATACCCTACGTCACCTACGCGATTTCCTACTTTAAGCTGCTCTATACCTACATAAAGAGATTGCTTAGTGACTTCAAGTAATTTCTTTACTTCAGTGCTTACTTCTCCTACCTCAAACGTATAAGCGTGATCACCATAAAATCCATTTTTTATAGCACCACAATCTATAGATATAATGTCACCTTCTATAAGAGGTTTGTCATTTGGGATACCATGTACAACTTGCTCATTAGGACTCATGCATAAGGTGTTAGGGAAATCATATAGCCCCAAGAAACCAGGAATGGCATCTTGTGATCTTATATATTCTTCGGCAAGTTTGTCTAGATATAGCGTAGTGACTCCTGGCTTTACTTCGGCGGCAAGCATACCTAAGGTGCGGGATACTACTAGCGCACTCTCACGCATTAACTCAATCTCTTCTCTTGTTTTCTGTATAATTGCCATTATGCGTTTTCGTCTTTAAAAAGCTCCTCTATGCGAGACATAAAGCTCTTTTTTGATTGTTTTCTAGCAGGTTTACTGCGCTTCTGTTTTAGCGAGGGTGATTTCTCATCACTGCTGCCTAATATTTGATAGATCTCACCCCATCCCATCATACCACGTACATCGCGATCGTCAATAAAAATATCTGCGTTGATCTTGCGGCTTATATCTTCACTTAAAACTTCCTCTGGATAGCTTTTATTTATGGCATAAAATGTAATGCCATTATCCGCACAGAACTGTACGGCTTCATCTAAGCGAGCACCACTTCTATAAGTCCACAAGATGAGTCTGTTTCCTTCTTGTTGTAATTTTTTATGAGTATTACAAAAGCAAATAACATAGGCTTACCAATCCCTGGATACGCATTTTCTACAATGGTACCATCAAAATCTACTGCTATGGTTTTTATTGTTTCGATTGTTTTAAAGTTTATGCAAAATTACAAAAAGAACTACGGTTACGTTTATATAATAACAAAGGGCTTCTATAAGTTTTATAGAAGCCCTTTGTTATAAGTTAATAATTATTATTGTATCAGGTCACCCTTAGGGTCTGGGCCATATTGATTAGTACCATGAGTTCCTTCTGTTATCATTAGTATAAGAAACCAAATGCCACCTATAAATGGAACAAAGTTTATAAAATACCAAGTACCGCTTTTACCCTGATCGTGAAGCCTGCGTACTGCTACCGCAATACTAGGTATAAATAGAGCGACTATGTAAAGAAAAAGTAATAGACTCCCTACCATAATTAGTGCCTCACTTTCCATTGCAGCACCAGCAATAAGTGGAATATAAGCAAGCATGACGAAAATAACATTAAAAAGCGCAAACATCCAATACTCTTCCCTACGTGCTCTTCCTTCAAAGTTTGCATAATTATCTCCTACTACTTTTAAATACCATTTCATAAATTAATTGTTTTTTGATCAATGTTTAATGCGCTAAGCTAATAAATATATATAGCTCCCTTAAAAATTATGTTTAAAATAAAACCCCTCATGAAGATGAGGGGTTTGAAATTAATAACTGTTGTTTATTTACTCGGCATAAGCATGTTGATAATCTGCGCCAGATAGAATCTTTGCCATATCTTTCTCTAAGCTTTCTAGAGGATACTCTACAATACGACCAAGTTCTTGACCATCTTTCATAAAAATGAATGTAGGCACATTTGTTATATCTTTCCCTTTTACTAGTTCTTCTGGAGCTGTTTTATCTTGCGAAACAGTGATAAGTTTTACAGTCTCACTTTCATAATCTACCTCATCAAGGATTTTGAAAAATGCAGGCACTTCACGCTGGCTGTCCTCACACCAAGTTCCCATAAATATAGTGACCCTTACATCTTTAAGACCTTCCTTAACAGCCGTAAGGGACTCCGTATTTATAGTATGATTTTTGTAACTGTTCATAAACCATTCGTTATATGGCTCAGACTCTAAGGTTTCTCGTTCTTGCGCGCCTAAAAGGATAGCAACCCCATTGTCGTCTACATTTTCATCTACAACTTCTACTTCTTCAACAACCACAACTTCTTCGGTGGTGGTCTTTTCTTTACAAGAAAAAGTAAGTGCTATAATAGTAGCTAAGGCTATAATATTAGTTTTCATAAGAGTGTTTGTAAGGTTGTTGATTTAAGATCTTAAGCATGTCTTCTTCCAGACTTTCTACTGGACGCTCCACAATACGGCCTATTTCTTTACCATCTTTTTTAAAGATGAAAGTAGGTACGCGTATGATGTTATTACCGTCAGTATATATTGTTGGTTTCTTTTTTGTACGATCTACAGTAATAAGTTCTAAGTCTTGATTTTTAAAAGAAGCTTCATCTAGAATTTTAAACATTCTTGGAGTTTCACGCTTACTATCACTACACCAAGTTCCCATAAAAGTGGTGATAGTAACGTCTTTTAGTCCTTGTTCTATTTCTTTTATGTAATCTCCATTTACTGCATATTTAGCATAGTTAGGATTGAACCAACTATCAAAAGGTGCTTGTTCTAAGGCAGTTCTATCTTCTTTACCTACTAACATTGTTTTCACTTTAGGGGCGGGTTTTGCAACCACTGCTGGCAGTGCAGGTTTAGTAGGAGTTTCTGTTTCTAAAGTCTCTGTAACCTGCGGTGCAGGAGTAGCTTCTACTGTTTTTTTTGAGCTATCACAACTTGACATAAGTGCAAGAAGTGCGAGTGTTATATAAAAATGCTTCATTGTATATGTAATTTATATTAGAGGTGTACAATCCATAACAGCTGGTTGGTCTACGCCTAGTAGCTTTAAAACTGTAGGCGCCACATCAGATAGAATACCATTGTTGATTTTCTTGATGTCTTTATCGACTAGTATCACCGGTACTGGATTTGTCGTGTGTGCCGTATTAGGCGATCCATCTGGGTTGATCATCACCTCTGCATTACCGTGGTCTGCAATGATGATTACAGTATAATCATTTTCTTCGGCGGCGGTTACAATATCTTTTGTACAGCTATCTACTGTTTCGCAGGCTTTTATTGCGGCTTCCATTACACCCGTGTGACCTACCATATCTGGATTTGCAAAGTTAAGACATACAAAGTCTACGTCTCCTTTGTTTATTTCCGGAACAATTTTGTCACGTATCTCAAAAGCGCTCATTTCTGGCTGCAGGTCGTAGGTGGCAACCTTTGGCGAGGGAGCTAGTAATCTAGACTCTCCATTAAACGGTTCTTCACGCCCTCCAGAAAAGAAGAAGGTTACGTGAGGATATTTTTCTGTTTCTGCGATGCGTATTTGTTTCTTACCTGCGCTTTCTAAAACTTCACCAAGGGTATTTACGAGATTGTCTTTGTCGTAAATAACTTTAATGCCTTTAAAGGTGTCATCATAGTTAGTCATTGTAACATAATACAGGTCAAGCTTTTTTGTGTCTTGCTCTGCAAAATCTTTTTGAGATAACATCTCTGTTAGTTCGCGACCACGATCTGTTCTAAAATTAAAGAAAATCACTACGTCACCTTCTTGCACGGTAGAGATAGTCTCCCCATCTTGAGTTACAAAAAGCGGATCTATAAACTCATCTGTTTTACCTGCGTCATAGCTGGCTTGTATAGCTTGTTCTATATCTTTAGTAGGTGTTCCCGCTCCTTTGGTAATTAAATTATATGCTAGTGCAACGCGTTCCCATCGTTTATCTCTGTCCATTGCGTAGTAGCGACCTATGACAGATGCTAGTTGTGCGTTGTGTGCTTTCGCGAAAGCAGAAATATCACCTATCATCTTTTTTCCAGATTTTGGATCTACATCTCTACCATCAGAAAAAGCGTGAATGAAAGATTGTGGCACTCCTGCATTTTCGGCAGCGAGAATAAGTCCTTTAAGATGCTCAATGTGTGAATGTACACCTCCATCAGAAACGAGACCGAGAAAGTGAACAGACTTGTTGTTTTCTTTCGCGAAAGCGAAAGCATCCTTAAGCGCTTGCTCATCTTTGAGCGTATCTTCTTTAAGTGCTTTGTTGATCTTAGCAAAGTCTTGATAAACAATCCTCCCGGCGCCTAGGTTCATATGGCCCACTTCGCTATTACCCATCTGGCCCTCTGGCAGGCCTACATTCTCACCGTGGGTGAGTAGCTGTGCGTGGGGGTACTTATTGTAAAGGCTGTCTATAAAAGGCGTTTGTGCCTGGTCTACGGCAGATACTTTTTTGTCTGGAGCCATACCCCAGCCATCTAGTATCATTAGGATTGTTTTTTTATTCATCGTCTTAGGTTGAGTAGTAAAGATAAAAACAAAACCTCGCGGGTGCGAGGTTTTAAAAGGGTTTTAACGAAAACGGTTGCGAGTATATTATTACATAGTCGCTGGTCCCGTATAACCATATTTCTGGATGCTCTCCTTGATTTGTTCTATACGATTTTCTGGATCTGGGTGTGTGCTAGAGAATTCTGGCTGACTACTGCCGCCACTTGCCGCTTTAAGTATTTTCATCACACCTATCATCTGGTATGGGTCATAACCAGCGCGTATCATAAAGCGTACGCCTAGATCATCACTCTCTAACTCGTCATCACGACCATTACCTAACAAGACACTCTGGCCTATAGAACCTGCAGCACCGCCCATGCCGCCGCCTACTTCTGCACCCATGGAGATGGTAGACCACATGCTAGAGTTTTCGGCGCGCTCTGCGCTGTGTTTTCCAAGTACGTGACCTATCTCGTGACCTAGTACACCTGCGACTTGATCTTCATTTTCAAGTTTTGAAAGTAGGGCATAGGTGATAAAAATTTGTCCTCCAGGAAGTGCAAATGCATTTACTGTCTGTTCATCTCGTAATAAGTGAAAGTCGTATCTATAAGGGGTCTCACGAGCCATACTTTCCTGTACTAGCTTATTTCCTACTTGATCTACAAAGGCTTGCAGTTGCTGGTCTGGGTGTAAACCGCCATGCTGCTCTGCCATCTGTGGGGCATACTGTATTCCCATTGCAATCTCCTCATCGGGTGACATGCTTATTGCTTGTACTTTGCCTGTATATGGATTTTCTTCTCTATTGCTGCAGTTTTTTAAAAGTGCAAATGCAACAATGGCAACTCCTATAAGTAACCTGATCTTAAGACCGCTACCTCTTTTCATAATCTAGATGGTTGTTTTTATTAATGCTTACAAGGTAATAAAAAGTCTGTAGTCTCTTAGTATAATAGCCTTGTAGAAACTCGTAAACCGGAACAGCAGCTGCTATTCCGGTTTTTGTTTATGTATGTTGAAGTACTATTTTACAGCAACTCTCCACCCGTATTTATCTTCTGTGCGGTTATATTGTATGTCGTTTAAGTCTTTTTTAAACTGTACTCCATAACTGTTTTCTGGTGCATTGAGTTTGTGATCTTCACCCTTGTAAGCAAAGCTCTTAAAAGGAACTACTACTGCAGCAGTACCTACGCCAAAAATTTCTTTAAGCTCACCAGCTTGTGCAGCTTCTACAATGTCTTTTACAGCCACTGGTCTTACTTCTACAGTAATACCTGCTGCTTCTGCCAGTTGTATAATACTCTTACGTGTGATACCATTAAGGATAGTGTCATTAGTAGGTGCTGTAAGAAGTTTATCTCCCACACGGAAAAATACATTCATCGTACCTGCTTCTTCTAGGTATTCGTGTGTATTTGCATCTGTCCAGATTACCTGCTGGTATCCTTCTTCTTTTGCAAGATTAGTAGGGTAAAATTGTGCAGCATAGTTACCTGCAGCTTTTGCATAACCTACACCACCACTCGCGGCACGGCTATACTTTTCGGCAAATACTACGCTTACTTCACCAGAGTAATATGATTGAGCAGGCGCAAGAATAATCATAAACTTGTACCTGTCTGATGGTGATGCAGATACTCCTGGTTGTGTTGCAATGTGAAAAGGGCGTATATACAAAGAATTACCATCTCCAGCTTTTATCCAAGCTTCGTCTAGTTTAAGAAGCTCCATAAGACCTTCCATAAAAACTTCTTTAGGAAGTTCTGGCATTGCTAGACGTGCAGATGAGGTATTGATACGCTCCCAGTTATCTTCTGGACGAAATAAGAAGATATCTCCATTGTCATCCTTAAATGCTTTCATTCCTTCAAAAACAGCCTGTCCATAGTGAAAAACTTTTGCACTAGGATCCATAGAGATAGGGCCGTAAGGAACTATTTCTGGTTGTTGCCACTTGCCATCTGCATATTCTACAGAAAACATGTGGTCTGTAAATACGCTACCAAAAGCAAGGTTACTAAAATCAACATCAGCAATTTTACTGTTGTCACGCTTTGTAATACGAAGTGTAGAGGTTGTTTCCATAGCAACAAATTTAATGATTTGTCATCCTTGTCGAGTGATTTTTGCATAATTTTACGATGTTCAACTAAAAACCAATCTATTATGAAAATATATGCAACGATATTCTTAATTTTCTTGACAATACTAAGTTGTAAAGAAGTTAACAATGAGGGTGATAACGCTTTCGCGAAAGCGGAAACTGAAAATAAAGAAGCTCAACAGGCGTATGCGAGCTACGGAGAAAAGATATCTGTAGACGGTGCAATGACCAAAAATGAGATCTCAGAAAGGTATGCAGCTCTTGCCGAAGGTGATACGGCTATCGTAAAATTTGAAGCACCTATTAATGATGTTTGCGCTTCAAAAGGTTGCTGGATGCGCTTAGATATCGCAGATGAGGAACAAGTTTTTGTAAAGTTTAAAGATTACGGATTCTTTGTGCCTACAGATACTAAAGATGGAAATGCCGTTGTAGAAGGAAAAGCTTACCTAGAGGAAGTATCTGTAGATGAACTGCGTCACATGGCAGAAGATGCTGGAAAATCTAAAGAAGAGATAGCTGCGATTACTAAACCGGAGCGCGAGTTACGCTTTATGGCAGATGGTGTGTTAATTAAAGCAGACTAAGCCACACTTTATAAAATCATTAAAAAAGGGTAGGCGTATGCTTACCCTTTTTTACTAGTATTACCTAACAGAAATGAAGAGAGAAATTATAACTACAGGAGACGGCTCAAAGACGATACATATTGCAGAGTGGGATGAGCAGTATCATTCTAAACATGGAGCGATACAAGAAGCACGTCACGTGTTTTTAATGACTGGAGTAGAGCACTATGTTACACAACATCGAGATCAAAAAGAAATTGCAATACTAGAAATGGGATTTGGTACAGGGCTCAATGCCTTGCTTACCTATTTTGAGGCACAAAAGCATCAAGTTTCTTTTAATTACGTGGGAGCAGAAGCCTATCCCGTTACATCAGAGGAAGCTTCAGCAATGGATTATGCTAGTCAGCTAGAGGAAGAGGATGCTACAGAGGTTTACAACGAGATGCACGACGCTGCTTGGGAAAAGGAAATTAGAATAAGTGACCATTTTATGCTTACAAAACGCAAGCAGCGTTTTGAAGATATTACGGATAACGAGGTTTTTGATTTGATCTATTTCGATGCCTTTGGACCAAGAGTTCAGCCTACATTATGGACCGAAGAGATCTTTGCAAAAATGTTTAAAGCACTAAAACCAAATGGTGTTTTGACAACTTATTGTGCTCAAGGAGCTGCAAGGAGAGCAATGCAAGCTGTAGGTTTTCTAGTAGAGCGACTGCCAGGACCTCCGGGCAAACGCGAGATGTTAAGAGCTACAAAGCTTACTCTCTAAGTTTTTCTATAATTATAATAAAGAGATATCCACCTACATAAGCGAGCATATCCCACCAAGAGAAAGAGGTGCCTAGAATAATGCGAGCAAATTTATTGTCGGCTAGACCTGTGTAGTTTATAAAAGAAATTGCTTGTAAACCTTCTACTATAAAAGCAAATAGTAATACCGCTAGCGCAGTGATATTTTTGCTTTTAAAACTTCTCGGGATATTAAACAATCCCATTATAAGCACATAGATTAGCACTACAACGATACTATCGCCTAAGTAAGGTCTAATGAAATTGTCGTGTACATAAATGGCAATAAATATTCCTATTGCTAGTAGGACTAAGAATGCGATGATGTATTTAAGTGATAAGCGCATTAGTTTTTGTGTTTTGAATGAGTGAATTGTAGTCCAAAAAAGGATAGAATCATGATAGCTGCGTAACCAAATGTGACCATCCAGGTTTTACTATTTATATATGGATGACTAATTTGATTCCATATGTCGTTAGTAAGACCTGAGGGGTTTTGAATAATATCCCAGCTATTCCATCTTAAAAATCTACCTAGATAAATACCAAAGCCACAAAGGATAAATATGCCTATGGTAACATAAGAAATATATTGAGATCTCAATTTTAAAATGAGGAGCTTTTGCATGTCACTTACCGTTAAGTACATTATAAATAGCGCATACCAAACAAAAGCTATAAGCATTAAGATATCGTACCAAATAACATCTGGGGAGCTATGCTGTAAGTGCTGTAAATCACTTATTAAATAAGGCGTATTAGGCAAAAAAAGTAACCATGGTATTGCTATTGGAATCCACTTCCAGCTAGATTGCATCCATTGTTTTTTTGTTACTAAAAGTAGTGAGCAAGCATAGGGTATAAATGCAAGAAACAGATTCCACACTAAAAAGAGAAAGAAAAATGAACCAGTCATCTTAATGCGTATTGCAAGTAAAATGAAGCATAGTAAAAGACCTCCTATGAGAATATAGAACTCTCTAAGTTTTGAGATGATAATTTTTTCCATGACTATAAAAAATTAAGAACAATTGCCCCGCATGCAAAAGCTAGCGGAATATTTAATAGCATAATGACTAGTGTCAAAAAATGCTCTGGAAGTTCATTGCGATGTATTGCAGCATTAAAGAATACCCATATAAAAACCACGAGATGTACGATTATTGTTGGGATTAAGTGTAAGTAACCTACCATAGCAACTTCACTATCTTTTGTGATCATATATACAAATACAAATAAGATCCCAAGACAGGCACTAAATGCTGCTAGCTTTATCGCAAATCGATTAATTGCGTGCTGCGGTGTCGGTAATTTCATAGCTTGATGTGTTTGGGTTTATTAGGCCTAGAAGTGTTTTGGATTGCCAGGTTTCTTCAGATAAAGAAGTTTGCCATTGCTCATATCTATTTTGAATACTTGTACGATTCATAGGTTTTTCTGGGTGCGCTTTTGCGAAAGCGTATAAAATATCTCCATTGCTATTCCCCATAGAGAGGAGGTAATTGACATCTGGAGAGGCTACTTCATGCAGATTATATGTAGTAATCGCACGATCCCAGTTAAAACCTGAAACGACAATCAGAATTATAAATGCAATACGAGTATTTGCTTTTACGATAAATAGTAGGTTGTTTTTACGCACGATTTTTACATAAGTAGTGATCATACCAGCAATACATAGTGCGAGGTAAATAAACACTCCTATTCTTTTATAAGTGAGCCCGAAACCACTACTGTACATATAATTTTTATAAGCCGTAAATAAGATGATCATTATGTTAAGCGCAATCCAGACATAGGTAAAACGCCTTAGCGTCTCACTTTTTTTGTAAAAATTAAGATCACTGCGAAAGAGAATTAATATCGTAGTAATCGCAATAATAATGGAAGTAATAAGTGCACTCACGCCATCGTGTACCGTGGTGGAAAGTGTAGCTGCATCCGCAAGGGGGTCGTGAAGTATATACCAAATATCTGTAGTGATAAATATTATAATGAGCGCATTAAGTGCTCCTAATAGAATAGTGCCTAGTAGTTGTTCTCTATTAAGGGTAGTAGCTTTAATGTCAGATATAGGTTGTTCAGATAGAGTAGTGGAAGCATCGCGATCTATAGAAGTAATGATGTCTAGCTCTGCCCTAGAGGTGAGGTTTATAAGTAAGTAATACCCCATACCTGCAGTGAGTAGCCAATTAAAGTTTACAAAATCAAGATTAATAGCCGAAATCCATTCACCTAGTATAGGGTTTGCTTTACCATAAAGCATCGCAAAAACCACTACCAGCGTAGTGACAATAGCTGTGGTAAGGATGATAAATTTATAATTGTGATTTTTTTTTGTCTTAGGGATGTCTTTATTAGGATTCACCGTACTATGTAAAGCACCTAGCAAAGATTGATACAGTCCGTTGAGCCACTGTACATATACTGCGTTTTTAATTCCCGATATACTACCTGCAAATACAATAAAAGCAAAAATACAAGTGATGATTGCAAGCAAACTATTTACTGTAAATACAAACACGGCACTCAATACATAGAGCCCTGATGCAAGGAAAAATGATTTGTTCGACTTGGTTTCCGGACGAATGATAAGAACCGCTACTACTGCAATTATTGAAAATAATAGCATATTGAGGCCAAGGCTTTGACCGTAAAATAGAAGACTAAAAAGTATAGCGCCTAAACATCTGATTATTGAAGTTTTCATAAAGGTTTGATTTTTAAAGTATGTTGTAAATCTGTGAGTGGTTCTGTGAGTAGATTTAAGTAATTGAGATTATAAAATCGATTTGCTTTTTTTCCTCTCTTGAAAGCTTTTATAAATGACTTAAAATGATCTATAAATAATGTTGTACCTACGGTGAGTACAATAAAGAGGTATAGAGATCGCTTGCCATTACCAAGAAGTAACCATTGCATTGCAATTTCGTCAGGCACAGCAATACTAGTAGTGGTAAGTACGTGAAACACGTCGTGATCTTCTAGTTGAGGTTCTGGAGTGAAGTTGTGGCTAAGTAAAAAGCAGCCTAGGTGATAACCTAGTGATGATGGTGCGTATTGTAATAATTGGTTTACAGATATACCCCACGCATCGTCTTGCTTAAAAAGCAATTTATACGGGACTTTACTCCACTCGTAGAGGCGTTCTAGTAGTAAATAACGAAGTGTTTTCATAATCTAAAAGTACTTTGTATTTCAAAGTAAAATGATAAAAAAATATATTATGAGTTCTTGCCTAATAATTTTTCAAGTGCTTCTATGTGCTTTTTAAATGCTTCCTTGCCCTTTGATGTGACGCTATAACTCGTATTAGGCTTGCGGCCAATGAACGCTTTTTGGACCACTATATAGGCTTCTTTTTCTAATGCTTTTGCGTGGCTAGCAAGGTTACCATCTGTGGCTCCTAGAAGCTCTTTTAATTCTTTAAAATCTGCCTTTTCATTCACCATAAGCACGCTCATAATCCCTAGGCGGATACGATGATCAAAAGCTTTATTTATGTTGTTTATGATGGACATTGTTGTGTTTTGTGGCGTCTATATGATGTGGTATACGCTTTCGCGAAAATATTAGTTGCTTCTATCATATTTATTATACATGATTGCTCCATAGATGATATGAAATACACCAAATCCCAATGCCCAAAAATACAACCCGTAACCTATAAATTGAGTGGCAACGAGACCAATAATCACATTTGCAAGTCCTAGGTATTTAATATCTCCTAGTGTGTATTTACTTGCGTTTACTAAGGCAAGGCCATAGAAGATAAGCGTTGCTGGAGCAATAAGACCAACAATACCATATTGAATTAGTACGATAGAGAAAATACCTCCCGCAACTAATGGAATAGCAAAATTTGCAATAAGTCGTTTTGACGAACTGTCCCAGATGGATTCTTTGTTTTTAGCCGCTTTCTTGTAGGTTAAAATAATTCCTGTGCCTATTGCAAGAAGTAATGTAACGAGAAATAATATGATTAAGTTTCCAGCCAATTCTACAGAGGCAAACATGCGCATAATAAGATTTAAAAAATCTTCTCTACTTGAAGCAAATAATTGAATATGACCTTGTATTAAATAATGAGCAATAACGGCAGCTACAAGAGCATATACTCCAGCAAGTATGCCAGAAAGGCCACTTAATGACATAAAACGTGAAGATTTACTCATCATCGTTTTGATGCTGGCAATGTCTTCTAGATATTTTGATGACTCCATAATAAAGTACTTTGAAATTCAAAGTTAAACTTTAATTTTGAATTTCAGCAAACATTATAAATTATTTTTTTTCTAAGTGTTTGTAGGATATGTGCTTAGTGGTAATCTAGGTAGGTGATGGGGGAATGTAGACTCTTGGAAAGAAGCTGTTATTGCTTATTCTTAGATAGATAAGGCATGCGTTAAGAAACAACTGCATGACTCCATAGCCCCGATTGCAATGAAAATCCCGCAATGGCGCGCTAGCGCAATGAGGAATTGTAATGTAAAGCGGGTGGTACCTCGCAAAATAAACAAAGTCCCTTCTGCTCAAAAAAGAAAGAATGAATGTAAAAAAGGGCAGGGGATTCTTAAAAAACCGTATCCTGAGTCTCGTCTGTAAAATACTCTAGAAATTTCATCCCACGGTAAGAGTTACCGTGTTTATTGAGTTTTGGACTCCACACAGCAATGGAGAAGGAGTTAGGCAAAATGGCAACCATGCCACCACCCACACCACTCTTGCCTGGAAGACCCACACGGAAGGCAAACTCACCAGCCTCATCATAAAAGCCGCAGGTTTGCATAATGGCGTTTATGCGTTTTGCCTGAGCGGGTTTTACTACTTTCATATCTGTTTGAATCTGCTTACCTTGATTTGCTAGAAATCCAAAGGTATAAGCCAGTTGCTCGCACGTCATCTCTATGGAGCAGAGGTGAAAGTATAAATCTGTTACTTGATTACATGTGTTATGAATGTTCTTAAAGGATTTTATAAAATTTGCTAGTGCATAATTTCGATATCCTGTTGCCTGCTCTGAGGCAGCAATGTCGGTAGCGTATTGTAAATCTTTAATTCCTGATACTTCTCGCACGTAATCTAATAAAGCCGTTTTAGGATCATCAAACAGGTCACAAATAATATCACACATTACAATCGCCCCAGCATTAATAAGAGGATTTCTGGGGATTCCGTTCTCACTCTCCAGTTGTACCAGCGAATTAAAAGCAGTTCCAGAAGGTTCAAAATCCATGCGCTCCCAAAGTTTATCATCTATTTTTGAAAGCACTAGGCTCAGGGATAATACCTTAGCGATACTTTGTATAGAAAACTTTACCGTGGAATCACCACAAGTAAACCGTTCTCCGCTTTTTGTGATGAGACATACGCCAAATTGATCTGAATCTACTGTAGATAGCTCAGGAATATAGCTAGCAACGGCTCCTTTATTTTCCATTTTCAACACCTTTTGATAGGTGTTGTCTAGTATGTTTTGGCAATCTATCATTCTCTAATTATTCTGCAATGTTAGTGTCTCAACAAGTCGAACGCCTGTTGCTGTTTTTTCAAATAGAAACGACGTACTTCCTCCTTGATAAAACGTAGGATACTTTGCGGTACGTTTACGCTTTCGCGAAAGCATTTCTATCACAAACATATCATTCTCGGTTTCAGAAACATAAAGATGGTAGCGTGATCTTCTTTTATCTCGTACTTTTTTAAAAGCAGGAATCTCAATTGGTTGATATAAATCACCAAAGAAGTTCTCAAAATCCTTATCTGCAAAACGAGTGTCCATACCATCTAGCCAGAATGCATAAGCTTGATTTGTAAAACTTACGGTCCCTGCCGATGCTGCAATTGCAGTGGCTCCCGTCTGTTTAAATTCAGGCGTTTTTTTAATTAAATCGACAGCTTTTTGATATGTCTCTGTAGTTTCTTGTGCTTGAAGCCCTAAGCTCAAACACAAAATGGTGATAAATATTGATAGTCTCATTATAGTACTTTTCCTTTTATTTTTTTCCAAACACTGAGTAGTAGTCCTGCAGATACAACGCAAATGCTCAATCCAATAAGTGCATTAGTCAGTTGGCCATAAATGAAGTAACCGGTGGTAAATAACGTTCCGTAAATTAATACACATCCCAGCAGCATTGCGACAATACCCATAGGTACACTCCAGTTTTCTGTAGTTTTTATAATGTTTACTTGTTCTTGGTTTGCTTTTATTATAATTTTTTTCCATCCTGGGCCTCCAGGTTGTGTTTTTTTATAGAACGCATAAAGTGTTTCTTTAGTTTCTGGTTGTGTGAGATAAGTAACAATAAGCCAAATAAGCGTTGAGCTAAAAACCACAAAAGGAAACTTGGCATACGCTGGTAACATCCCACTAGCTCCAAAGAGTGTTTCACCCAGTGAAGTAAATTCTATGAGGATAGAAATTACACCAGAGGCAAGCATGGCGCTTATCTCTGTCCACGCATTAATGCGCCACCAGAACCATCTTAGTATAAATATGAGTCCCGTACCTGCACCAAACATCAGTATGATATTAAAGAGTTGTAGCGCATTTGTAAGTGCCAAGGCAATGAGTGCGCTTATCACCATTAGAATTACCGTGGTAATACGACCTACAGCAACGAGTTCCTTTTCGGTGGCGTCAGGTTTAATTTGTTGTGCATAAACATCATTAACCACGTAAGATGCTCCCCAGTTGAGGTGCGTACTTATGGTACTCATATATGCGGCAGATAGTGATGCGAGCACGAGGCCTAACAACCCGCTAGGTAACATGGTAAGCATGGCAGAGTATGCTAGATCTTGTCCTAGTTTATCTTCAGATATATTTGGGAAAGCCTCTTGAATACTTGCTAGGTCTGGAAAGATAATAAGAGAAGCAAGTGCAACCAGAATCCACGGCCATGGGCGTAATGCGTAGTGCATGATGTTATAGAAAAAGGTTGCTCCTATGGCGTGGTTTTCATCCTTGGCAGCAAGCATACGTTGCGCCACATATCCACCACCTCCAGGCTCAGAACCTGGATACCAAGAACTCCACCATTGTACCGCTAGCGGGATGATGAGAAGTGTAATAAGCATCTCTGTATCGTTAAAATCTGGAAGGAGATTGATTTTATCTTTTACATTTTCATGAGAAATTAATGCTTCTAGCCCGCCTATTTCTGGCATACCTACGATGTAATATGCAGCACCAAATGCTCCTGCAATTGCAACAAAGAATAATATAAAATCTGTATAAACCACTCCTTTAAAGCCGCCTATGGCACTAAAGACAACGGTAATCACTCCAGCAACTATCACCGTTGTTACTGGGTCGAGACCTAGCATCACTTCGCCTATTTTTATGGCAGCTAGTGTAACACCCGCCATAGCCAGTACGTTAAAAACAATACCTAAATAAATCGCTCTGAATCCTCGTAAAAAACGAGCAGGAGCACCACCATAACGCAGCTCATAGAACTCAATATCTGTTTTTACCTCAGACTTACGCCATAGTTTTGCATAGACAAATACCGTTAGTAATCCAGTAACGAGAAATGCCCACCATACCCAATTACCTGAGACACCGTTAGTACGCACAATATCTGTAACCAGATTAGGCGTGTCTGTGGAAAAGGTAGTAGCGACCATAGAAAGCCCTAAAAGCCACCACGGCATATTACGACCCGATAGAAAGTATTGTGTAGTGTTTTTTCCTGCGCTTTTGCCTACGTAAAAACCTACGCCCAAAATAATTACAAAAAGAGCAATAATAATGGCAATATCTAAGCCAGATAAGTCAATCATAAAAAAGAAGAATGTATGGTGAATCAGAGTAGGAAGATAATGATTTAAAATAGCATCTATATTTATTGAGATGCCCTTTCTAATTTAAAATTTACAATTGCTTTGTTATCAGTAAAGAGTGTAAGAAAAGGTTGGCTGGGATTTTTGACTTTAACTTTTGCTACCAATTTGTTGTTTTTTCTATGGATAAAAAGCTTTTTAGCAAATTTAAATGATGCATTTTGGTAATAAATTTCCTTTCCTTTTGGGAGCTTATCAAAATAAATTAGATAAGTGTCATTTTTATATTCTGTTAAAATACCTTCGTGATCATCAGCTAGATGAATATCTGATGAGCTGTAGTAGGTGTAAAATACTGGTTTTGAGAAAAATGTTTTTTTTGATATTGGTTTTTCGAGTAATTGCCAGGTTGGATTTCCAGGGTAGTGGTGCTGAATAAAAACCTCTGGTGGAGCTTTATAAAATTTATTTGAAAAATTGAATTCCCATTTCGTTTTATACTCTACTTCATAGCCAGCTCCCCACGTAGTATCTACCAAGTGCCACTCCTCATCCAAGTATACAGCGTTCCATACATGATCTTTCATGCCAGGACCTGCCCCAATAAAATTTGGATTTAGTTTTGAATAACCACTAATTTTTTTAGCGGGAATTTCTAATTTTTCGCAAATCGCAACAAATAATGATGCATAATCAGCGCAAATTCCTTTTTTGCTTTTTAGAGTTTTAGTGATTCTTTGCCTCTCTAAGTTTCTCAATTGTCTCGCTTGTTCTTTTGGCGAACGATATATCATTAATGGAGAAGATCTAATGCTGTAATACCTGCTTAAATCATATGCGATATTCTTACTAATCCAAGTGTAGACAGCTCTTGCTTGTAGTTCTTTTGAGTTAAAGTCATTGTGGATTCTATAAGCAATGTCTTCAATGGTATTTAGTGTTTTTGGATAAGTGCTAACCTGCTGTTCTAGTTCTTCAATTGTCTGACTGTTTGCAAGGAGTGAGAAAAAAAGAAATGCGATTGCTAAATGTTTTATTTTCAAGATCTTTAGTTTTAAAAACTAAATATAAAACAAAACAATGAACCCAGCCGAAGAATACATCCTCGCTAAACCAGAGCCTTGGCGTTCTATGCTTATGGAGCTACAAGCTGTAATTAAGCATACCGTTCCTGACGTAGAGGAAAGTTATAAATGGCATTTGCCGTTTTATAGCTTAAAGGGTAAGATGTTCTGCTTTTTAAATTTCAGAAAGACATTTGTAGATGTCGGCTTTCCTAAGGGGATACTCATACGGGGCTTTGATGATGTATTAATCGCTGGAGAAGGCCGCAAGCAATTACGCTCGCTTAGATATCATGCTCCAGAGGACATTGATGTGCGTAAGCTAGAGGAAGTACTCAAAGCAGTGGCTAGTTTAACTTAATCTATATTTTCACCTTATTAGGGTCTAAATAGCCCATTTTTAAGTGCATAAATCACTAAGCCAGTCCTGTTTTTTAAGTTGAGTTTTGAGAATACGCTATCACGATATCCTTGTACAGTTTTTGGACTTAAAAACATAACATCTGCAATCTCGTTATAGGTCATCTCTGTACAAGCGTGTTTTATAAATTCGATCTCTCGATCTCGCAATGCATCTTTGTTGTTACCATTTAGACTTTTTACAAGGAGCTGGCTTACCGTATTTGTGTGATAATAACCGTTTACTGCAAGTTCGTTGAGAGCATTTTCAAGTGTCTTTTTTTCTGTGTCTTTAAGTAAATATCCTTTTGCGCCAGCGCGTATCATTTGTAAGATAGTGTGGTCATCCTCTTCTACAGAGAGCGCGAGTATGAGAATAGTAGGGTAGAGCTCTTTTACCTGTGTGGTAGCTTCTATACCGTCCATTATAGGCATGTTTACATCCATCAAGATGATGTCTGGGCGCTTGTTTTCAAAACGAAGATTATCCAGAAGTTCTTGACCATTTTTACAAGTGTAGAGTACTTTAAAATTTTCAAAAGAATTCACTAGGCCGCTTATTGCCTGGCTTAATAAGGTGTGGTCATCTACAATAACGATAGTTTTCATTGTGGTTGTGGTTTGTAAGTAAGCGATAGCGTTGTGGCCTCGCCTACGTTTGATTTATAGTCTATTGTTGCGCCTATAAGTTTTGTACGGGTTTCAATATTAGTGAGCCCTATGCCGTTTTTTGCTCTTGCTTGATCGTAGTTAAAGCCTACGCCATTATCTTTTATAGTGACATGCAGTGTATCAGATTTATAGAGTAGGTTAACGTCAAGGTTAGTTGCTTTGGAGTGCTTGATGGTGTTTGTAAAAAACTCTTGTAAGATTCTAAAGATGATGGTCTCAATCTTTTTATCTATAGTAATTGGGGTTCCTGTAATTTTGAGAGATGGTTTTAGATACGCCATTCTGTTAAAGCGTTCTAACTCTAAGTTTAAAGCTTCTGGAAGGGACATATTTTTTAGTGCCTCTGGATTTATGAGCTTAGAGAGTGCTCTTATTTCTGTAAGACCTTTGCCTATAGTAGCTGCTGCCTCGTCAAGATCTTGCTGACTACCACCACAATTTTGAGTTTGTATTTTGGCTAGCGTAAGTAGCTGCCCTATGTTATCATGGAGCTCCCAGCTTATATTACGTAGTGTCTCTTCACGTATTTCTATCTGCGTCTCTGCAATTTCTTTTTCAAACTTTTTCTTTGTTTTCTCCTGTTCTAAGAGTAAGGTGTTCTTACGTTTCATAAATACAGAGAAGAGCACTACAACAACAACTAGAAGCAATAGTAATATGGTAATAGCCACTAGGACTATAAATAGTGTGCCATTATCTTGATTTTGGATAAGAAGCATAATTTGGATTGGAGTAATTATAATGAATGTTGAAGGTACTTATTTTGATATTGATTACCCATAGGGCATTTACCCCAAAGTCAAGGTTTAATGGTTTTAAGAATACGCTTTCGCGAAAGCGTACTATAAACAACTACATTTCGTAAGCACTTACTTTCTTAGGGTCTGTCCATATAAATCCAAACACTAAAATAATATTAGTTACTACAAGAGAAAATGTCTGTACTGCTCGTAAGGTGCTTAATACCTCTCGTGAATACTGAAAATCCAGTTGGCCTACCACAAATGGAGCTAATGGGATAAAGGTGATTCCAAATAATAAGTACCCAGCAAACACAAAGAGTTCAAGTTGGTTTTTAAGCCTAAGCGGTGCATCGCTCTTAAGGCGGTCTATGGCATAGTACATTAATAAAACGACCAATAAAACCATGGCAATATTATAGATGATACTCATATAGTGAGTGACCACAGGCACTGTAAAGGCTCTAATAATAATGGCTATAATCATCACTGTAGATAACCACTTTACAATGCGTTTTCGAGTCGTGTTTTCTATATGATCATACACCATTTTATAAAACAAGATGTAAAACAAGAATGCATAAAGGTTATATGCCCAGTGATTATTGTGGTAGTAGTGTGAGTATATTTTAGCCATACTCTCAGTAATGACCGCAACCCAGAGAATATACAGTATGGTTTTTATAGGGAGGTGTTTGTACTTAGAAAAGTAGATAGTTGCCACAAGTGCCACTATAATTTCTGAGATATACATTAGAGTACTCAAGTAGGGGTTTCTTTAAGTTAGTGCTGTAAGGTAATAAATTATAAAGAGTGAACTTGTAAAATATTATACTCGTGGTGTGGTGTGTTACGCTTTCGCGAAAGTGTACTCGACACTAAAATTTCATATTAAATTAAGAGAAAACTGTATTTACGGCACTCGCGGCTTGTTATCAAAACGATAATACAGAGCAATCGCACAAAATAGAGTCGCCACTAAAAAAAGTAGAAACAAAATGGTCGCACAGACCAGCCATATGACAAGAACTTCTTCCTTAATCATTAGGTACGCCTTATTAAAGTTGCTGAATGTACTCCTCTATAAAAACCAAATGCAATCGTGCCATAACACGCAATTACTGCAATGAATTGAATAAGAAAAATTGCCTCATATAGAAAAACACTATCCGTAACAAGAAAGTATCTCGAAAACATTATAACGGGATATGAAATGTGGAATATCAAAAAACCAATACTCACCCACAAAAAGATATCTCTGCTATATGCTCCAATTTTATTACTTCTTAGTTGCTCTATTAGGTATAGCGTGAGTGCTATAATGATTAATATGGTAGATAACGTAAATGAGTATACAGGCCATTCATTAAAAGGGTCTTGAGTAATCGCAGTAATAGTAAATGCGATAGCGCTTATTACAATTAATACATTTGCTATAGCGATGCGTATATGATGTGATAAATGCAATCTTGTGATTATTAATAAGCCTAAACAAACGATAACCTCGTAAAAATTATAAAGTATCTCAAACCTATAGGGTGCTAGTAGTATGTGACAAGCAAACTCATTAATGGCGATATACCATAACAGCGGTAGCATCCATTTTAATGGGGTTGACTTGTACTTTTTATAATATACAGTTGCAGAGATTGCGGCAGCAAACTCAAATAATAGCACTATGTATATTAGGTAGTCCACAGGGTGTACAGTGTGTTGTTTTTAAGTAAGACTGTTTTACTTGTCCATTTCTATCTTATTTCCATAATAGAAGCCAAAGGCAATAGTGAGGTATGATAAAATGGACACTGTAAATTGAATATAATTTAACGATCTATGTATTTTATCTCCGTCACTTACAAACTCTCTTGCGAGTAAGATTACAGGGAATGAAATAAAAAATATTAGAAAACCGAGAGCAATCCATAGAAATAAATTTTTACTCATATTTAATACTTTGTCAGAATTTAATAACTCTATGAAATAGATTAATAATGAAATTAACACAGCACTTGTAAAAATGGTGAAAGTAGTTCTCGAGAATTGTTTAAGTGGGTTTGAAAAATAGATACTTATCAAAAAAGTGAGAAAACAAAAAGCAGAAAGTGCAAATACAATTTTCTTTCTCAATGAATCTGAAATTTGTGTGCCAATCAGATATACAAAACTTGCAGGTACTATGATGCGATACAAATTGTAAAGTAGGTATCCAGTTTCAGTTCTTGCAAATAAGTACTGACCTAATACCTCATTAATAGGTATGTACCACATTATAATTAGTAGCAATTTGAGTTTTGAATTCCGATACTTATAGAAATATATAGCCGCAAATATTGCTGCTATATATTCAGATGTTATTACTGCAATTTTGAATTCTTCATACATTTAAAACGGCTTAGTTTTATTGAAAATCATCTGGATCATTTTTTGGTGGTGGATTCCAAGGCAAACTATTCCCCGCTAAACTCTGTACGCCATTCTGTATGGGCATTGTTAAGTCTGCTCTATTAGATTTTTCAGATGGAATCTTAATAAGCTTCCCTACAGGTACAGCTGTACTTTTATTACCGTCTGTTTTTATTGCAAAAGCTACATCATCTCTAATGTCTCCTTTTTGTCCTGCCTCCATTATAGGGTTTAAAAAAACGGTCGCCCTGCCATCATTTTTACCTTTCTTATACTGAGAAAAATAAATACGTAAGCCTGAGATTTTAGTATCATTTGCCAGTTTTGCTTGTTCCTCAATAAAAGCTAGGTATGCCTTAAGGTCTTTGTACTCCATAGATAATGAGCGAGTTGCTTGTATATAACGATCATCTTCCGGCTTAATAGAGTCACCTTCTTTATCGATGTTTACTGATTTTTCTATAAGTGGTACTCTTTGGTTCCCAAACCTGTGGTACATATCTTCTGCTTCTTGCAATGAAATTATGGTGCTAGGTACAGCCAGAGGTTCTTCATCGTGGTCATCTGTGTGAGGCGTACCCTTGGTTTCACCGCCGCAGCTTAGCATTATGAATCCGCCCAATAAAAGGAAGGTTAGAAATTTACATGTTTTCATGTGTATTAGAATTTTGGTTAGTATTAATGAAAATAAAACGTTAACCAAGCTAGGGAAATACAAGTATACTATGCATACTACTCATGAGGTAGGGGTAAATGTCCCTTTATAGGGAATGAGCATAGTTCGTTCAGGTCATGATTATTGAGTCATTTTGAAAATGAGACAGCCATAAAGAATCATCACTTGCCGTGATAACTTCATTACTGCAAACTACAACGCATAAATGTAATTGATACAATATCAAATATATGAAGATGATTTTAAACAAACTGCCCTCATTTCAATCCACTGAGAAATCACATATGAGTATGCAGGTTCAAGTGAGAAAAGTTGAAACTGAATTTTAAATTATCGTCATTTCGACCTTGTGGAGAAATCACATAATAGTAAGCAGGTTTAAATGAGAATTTCATTCAAGTCCCCTCCTTAGAAGGAGGGCTAGGGAGGATGTTCCACAAGAGTAAGCAAGAAAAGTTGAACCTGAATTTGAACTTGAAATCGAAACCCTCGTCATTTCGACCTTGTGGAGAAATCACATATGAGTAAGCAGGTTCGAGTATGAACAATCAGTTTCTAAGCTTGTTTCTGAGATTTCTCCCAACGTCGAGATGACAGGAGCCGAAATTGAATCTGAAATCCAATTCAAGTCCCCTTCTTCGAAGGAGGGCTAGGGAGGATGTTTCACACGAGTAAGCACACTCAAGCAAGAAAAGTCGAAACTGAACTTGAAATTATCGTCATTTCGACCTTGTGGAGAAATCACATACGAGTAAACACGCAAGAGTAAGAACCCCAACATAGCAACTTCCCAAAGCTAGATAATGAGATCTCTCCTAACGTCGAGATGACAAAAGCTCAAACTGATGCTGTATTCTAGTCCCCTCCTTCGAAGGAGGGCTAGGGAGGATGTTTCACACGAGTAAGCACACTCAAGCAAGAAAAGTCAAAACTGAAACTGAACTTGAAATCGAAACCCTCGTCATTTCGACCCTGTGGAGAAATCACATAACAGTGAGCGCACCTGAGTAAGCACACCTGAGTATGAACAATCAGTTTCTAAGCTTGTTTCTGAAATCTCTCCTAACGTCGAGATGACAAAAGCACAAATTGATGCTGTATTCCAGTCCCCTCCTTCGAAGGAGGGCTAGGGAGGATGTTCCACAAGAGTAAGTACATCCGAGTAAGCAGGCAAGAGTAAGCACAGCCCTGTTTGAAATCTAAAGCTAGGGAGGATGTTCCACAGGAGTAAGCACATCCGAGTAAGCAGGCAAGAGTAAGCATCCAATTCCCACAAAAAAAATCCAACATACCTAAGTACATTGGATTTATAATAGTTGATATATTCACATTTTCGCGAAAGCGAAAGAAAGTATTTTCTAAAACTCTGCGTGACCAGGGAAACGTGGGTAAGGTATTACGTCACGTATGTTTGTCATTCCCGTTACAAATAGCACAAGGCGCTCAAAACCAAGACCAAAACCACTATGTGTACATGTTCCAAACTTGCGAGTATCTAGGTACCAAGAAAGCTCCTCCTCAGAAATATCAAGTGCAGCCATTTTCTCCTTAAGAACATCTAGACGCTCCTCACGCTGTGATCCTCCTACCATCTCACCTATTCCAGGGAAAAGTACATCCATCGCGCGTACGGTCTTACCATCTTCGTTAAGACGCATATAAAATGCCTTGATGTTTGCTGGGTAATCAAATAAGATTACTGGGCAGTTAAAGTGCTTTTCTACAAGGTAACGCTCATGCTCAGACTGTAAATCTGCTCCCCATTCATTAATAGGGTATTTGAACTTTTTCTTCTTATTAGGCTTACTATTACGTAAGATGTCAATTGCCTCCGTATAGCTTACACGCTTGAAGTTGTTGTCTACTATAAAGCTCAGCTTCTCGCGTAGTGCCATAGGCGCACGATCTGCTTGTGGCTTGCTTTTATCTTCTTGAATTAATCTGTTTTCTAGAAATTCAAGATCATCTTGACAGTTTTCTAGTGCGTAGTTAATTACGTACTTGATAAAATCTTCGGCAAGATCCATGTTTCCATCTAGATCACAAAAAGCCATCTCTGGTTCTACCATCCAGAATTCTGCAAGGTGACGAGAAGTGTTACTATTTTCTGCTCTAAAGGTAGGTCCAAAGGTGTAAATCTTCCCAAGTCCTAATGCATACGTCTCTCCTTCTAGCTGTCCAGAAACCGTAAGGTTAGTCTCTTTGCCAAAAAAGTCCTTGCTGTAATCAATCTTTCCATCTTCTGTGCGCGGCGGATTTTCTGGGTCAAGCGCGCTTACGCGAAACATCTCACCAGCTCCCTCTGCATCACTACCAGTAATGATAGGCGTATGTGCATGGAAGTAGCCGTTTTTATTAAAATACTCATGTATGGCAAACGATAACTTTGAGCGTAAACGCATTACAGCGCCAAAGGTGTTGGTGCGAACTCTTAAGTGTGCCTGCTCACGTAATTTTTCTAGTGTGTGACGCTTAGGAGAGAGTATCGTATTTTTTAATTCTTGAGGATCTGCATCGCCCTCAATCTGGATATCTTTTACTTTTATTTCTATGCGTTGCCCACTACCTTGACTTTCTTCTAAGGTTCCTTTTATGGCAACGGCAGCACCTGTTGTGATACGCTTTAAAAGTGCTTCGTCTGTATTTTCAAAATCGACTACACACTGAAGGTTATTAATAGTAGAACCATCATTAAGTGCGATAAACTGGTTTCCGCGGAAGGATCTTACCCATCCTTTTACCGTAAATTCTTGATGAATTTTGTCACTTTCGAGTAGCGCTATAATAGGCGTATGTGTCATTGTATCTTATTTAAATGAATTCTCTAGATAGAGGGCAAATATAAAAGATTTTTGTGGTAGGGTAAGGGGTAAATAGACTGAAATATACGCTAAGGCGCATTACTCTTTATTGAGATTTGCAGCAGTGCTCAAGTTGAGGTGTAAAAAAGGTTTTTACGCTTTCGCGAAAGCGTACCCTTAAGGGTTTAAGAACTGCCCGTTCCATGTTCCATCTTCAAGTCTAAAACTCGCTCTAATGTGGTTAGGTCTCTTAAGCTGAAGAAACTCTAAATGTGTAGGTGCAATCTCAATAATAGTAAAATAATGCGTGTTCTCAAGGTAGTCTACCACATCTGGGTTTGAAATCTCTGATCCAGGAGCATCAGTGGTAGTGTAATCTTTTTTTGATGAGGGCTGCACGCCGCTGTAATAGCGTTGCAGCTCTACGGGGTCTGTAATGATGGAAGCGTTTCCTGTAATTTTAATCTGCAGCAATTTTTTAGGATGGTAAAAGAGCAAGCTAGTAACATCATTTTGGAGTAACTGAGCAATTTTATTGGATCTACTGTCAGTATAAATTCTCAGTTTAAAATCGTCTGTAACCTGTCTTAGTACAACAGTTCTTAGTGCAGGAACTCCAGAAGCATCTACCGTTCCCATAGTGGTGTACCTAAACGGGTGTCCCTTTTTGTTGACGCCAAGTTGTAACTCGTCTTGTGCTTTTTTAAAATACTGATCTGTCATGCCTTTTTGTATAAAGATACAAAGGGAATGCCTAGTTACTCAAGCTCTTTATCAGCAGTTTCTTCATCACCCTCACGTTCCACAATTTGTAGTGCAGGTTCTTTAAAGGTGTCTTTATTTGCAATCTCTTTTTCTAGAGATAACAACAGTGATGGTAATAGTAAAAGGTTTGCTAGCATTGCAAAGAGAAGTGTTGCGCTTACAAGACCACCTAGTGCTACAGTTCCTCCAAAGCTACTAATCATGAACACAGAGAAGCCAAAGAATAATACAATTGAGGTGTAAAACATGCTTACACCTGTCTCACGTAGCGAACCGTAAACAGATTTTTTGATCTTCCATTTATTAGCTTTTAGCTCCTGACGGTATTTGGCAAGAAAGTGAATTGTGTCATCTACAGAGATCCCAAAGGCAATACTAAAAACAAGTATTGTAGATGGCTTGATAGGGATGCCTATAAAGCCCATCATACCCGCCGTAACTAGTAGTGGTAATAAATTAGGGATGAGAGACACTATAATCATACGTAGCGACTTGAACATCCACGCCATGAATAGCGCGATAAGTAAGATGGCAAGTGATAGACTTATCACAAGGTTCATTACGAGGTAATCTGTTCCTTTTTGAAAAACGAGTGCAGTACCTGTCATGGTAACCTCATAGCGTTCTTCAGGGAAGAGTTTGTCTATTTTTAATTGAATATTTTCTTCAGCACGTTCCATCTTGTCAGTACCTACATCTTTCATGAAAGTGGTGATTCTGGCATATTGACCCGTACTATCTACGTAGGCTCCCATGAGGTTCTCATCATTATCAAAACTCTTTGCATACGGCAGTATAAAATTGCGCTCGTTGCTGGTAGGAAGTTGGTAGTATTTAGGATTTCCATTAAAGTAGGCTTGCTTTGCATACTTTACAAGATTTACTATAGATATAGGTGCAGAGAGTTCTGGTTGCTCCTCTATGGTAGCGCTTAGCTCTTCCATGCGTTTAAGGGTGGCAAGCTTCATGACTCCTTGTTTTTTCTTAGTGTCAATTAGAATTTCTAATGGCATAATCCCATCAAATTCTTCCTCAAAAAACTTTATGTCTTTATAGAAGTCGGCTTTTTTAGGCATGTCTTCTATGAGCGAACCAGATATGCGTATTTGATAAATACCTATAATACTCAAAGCAAGTAATAATACACTAGAGGCATAAATTGCAGTGCGTCTAGTGCGTACCATGCGCTCCATCCAGTTTACAAACCCTTCTATCCAAGTTTTACCTAGGTGTTTAAGGTGCTTCTCCTTAGGAGGCGACATGTAACTGTAAATGATAGGAATGATAAGTAAGCTAAGTAAAAATATAGCAATGATATTGATACTTGCAACCACACCGAACTCGCTTAGCAGCGAACTCTCAGTAAGAATAAACGTAGCAAATCCAGAAGCTGTCGTAATGTTAGTCATTAAGGTTGCATTACCTACTTTGGTAATAACACGCTGTAATGCTTTTACTTGGTTACCGTGATTTTTATACTCTTGCTGGTACTTATTAATTAAGAAAATACAGTTAGGAATCCCAATCACAATAATAAGCGGTGGGATAATAGCTGTAAGTACTGTAATCTCATACCCAAGTAATCCTAAGAACCCAAAAGCCCACATCACACCTATGATTACCGTAATCATGGAGATAAAGGTGGCTCTGTATGATCTAAAGAAAAAGAAAAATATAAAAGAAGTAACTAGTAATGCTGCACCTACAAAAATGCCTATCTCATCAATAATATTTTGAGCATTGAGCGTTCGTATGTATGGCATCCCACTGGTGCGCACATCGATGTCGTAATCTTTTTCAAAAGTCGCGATCGCTGGCATAAGATCATTTACTACAAAATCTAAACGCGCAGGAGTGTTGATTAAATCTTTCTTAAGGTATACCGCAGAGCGTACGGTACCTGTCTCTTTATTGTAAATCAGATTTTCATAAAATGGTAAATCGTCAAAGAGTAATTTTCTATAACTAGCAGCACTTTCGGCAGTGAGCGTGCTATCTGTCATGAAGGGAACAAGATCAAATCGCTGCGGATTTTCTTGTTTGTCTAATATCTTGAGATCTTTAAGAGAAAGGGATAATGCAACAGCATCTGCCTTTGCAATCTTGGTAGATAAGTCATTCCAAGCGGTAAGTACCTCAGGAGTAAAAAGACGTTCGTCTTGTATTCCTAACACAATGAGGTTCCCCTCCTCACCAAACTTATCTTTAAAATTCTGGTATTCTAGATTTACTTCATGGTCGTCAGGAAGTAAGTTTGCCTCTGTATAGGTAAAGCGCATATTGCGCCATTGGAAACCTAAGAAAATGGTGAAACCCACAATAAGAATGAGAATCAAAGGACGATTGCGTAGTATTAAACTCGCTACAGACTCCCAAAAACCTTTACTCAGAAATTTTGCCATTGACTTGTTTTAGCACCGCAAAGATATTCTTTTGGATGCAGATATGCGGGTAAATTGACAAAGGCTTGTAGGTGGTAGGGGTTACGCTTTCGCGAAAGCGTAAAAAATTAACCTAGGTTCAGTAAATTGAATGAGATTACGATAAGTTTACTACAGTTTGAGATTAAAGGTAAACTTAAACGCAATGTTATCTCCCCAGTTAGGTAAGTGATATGCGCCATAACGGTAGGTGAGACTCGTTCCAAAACCAAAGAGCAGCTTGTTGAGTTCAAAACCAGTTTCTGTATATCCTTTACTAAGCGAGCCAAACTCCCCGATATCGAGGTGATCTTCTGGGTTACTTATATCTCCTATAGCAAAACGGCTTATAAAAACCAATTCTGGTTTAAAGCTCTTAGAGATATTAAATGGCGCCAGTCTATGTTTTACCTGAGCAGTAAGCAATTTGTCTGAAAAGAATTCTCCAAAAAACATAGTCTCAAAACTATTAACCCCAGCCACCGAAAAACGCTGAAGTATCGTTTCCTTAGTAGGCGCATTAGGAAAAGCGTGAAACAAGTGTGTAATAGGTAAATCTCCAAAACCAACGTTCCCTTCTACAAGAAACTCCGTAGCAGATTTGTTGAGTCTATCTACTCTGTAAAATACTTTGGCGGCAAGTTTTGTAAATTCGAGATCACCTCCTAGACCATCAATAGCCTGAGATACTTGGCCAGAGATTATAGGATACCCCTCGTAAACAGGAACAATATCATTATCTGTTTTTAAGTATTTATTAGACGGACTCCAGCGGAAAGAGGCAGTGACTTCAGAAATATCATAATTGCGTATGATGTTTCCGTTATTGTTGTATCGATATGGTGTTGTCTGATCTAGTCTTCTATGAGCAATCTGTAGCTCAGAAAGTAATTGTGGTGTTAATCTGTATTCAAGATTTAAACGGGTAGTACGGTGTTTGTAAAACTGTGTGATGTTTACAAGGCGTGGCTCAAAGAGTGAATACACACGGCGATCTGTTAAATATGCATAATTACCTACTTCTTCAAGATCACTGTTGTACGTTCCAGAAATCCATGCTCCCTTGTCTGGATCTAGGAGATAGCCAGCTCCTATACCATACTTGACATCTTGATCCTTAAATCCATATGCACCATAGCCCTCTATACGGAAACGCTTAGAGAAAGACTCATTAGTCACTCCACCAAGGCCAAGTCTCAAACCCTCATAATTATTGAATTTTACAGGATAAGTAAGGTCAAAATCGAAGGCGTCAAAACTAAAATAACCAATACTAAAATTATTAGTAGTCCCTAATCTACGTTCTATGTTTTCGGCATTTACAATGCGTTCTAGTTCTGAGAAACTGCGTTCATCTTTGCTAGATAGCGGGGTTGTACGATAGTTTTGCCAGAACGATTCTGCTTGCTCGCTTGCTCCTTCCTTAAAAGTAATAGCATACTTAGAATCTGGAATGGCAACATCGCCGTTTACATTATGGTTGCTCATTCTAGTAGTAGCTACAAGAAACTTACGAGTGACCATATCTTCTAGCACTTCGTTTTCTATAGTGCCTATGGAGATACGCCCTTTAAAGAAAGACAGCTTGCGATCTTCACTTCCTTTATCTAGAAATAACTCTCGCTGCTGTGGTAAATAAATGTTTGCGTCTTCTATGTAGGTGTACTCTTGATTGAGAATAATGTTAAGCTTATCTGTAATACGCACTTGCACGCCTTTTATAGCGAGTGAGTTTTTATCTAAGGTCATTGTCCCAGTAAGCCCAGGGATTTTCTTAGGTTTTTTAGGGCTAAAACTTACTTGGTAGTCTCCATTTACATCGCCAGAAGTAATACTGTAATTATAATTGCGCATTCCTCTTTTTGAGAGAATTCCCGCATAGCGATTATTAAAAATCACAAAATCATCATCATAAAATGACCGTGATTGCACATTTACAGCAAAAACCTCATATCGCGGATTCTTAAAACCAGCAAGCTGATATCCAATAATATTCTCCGAAAACTGGTGATCCTCTGTAAATTGTAGTTGGCTTACTTTCTCAGAAAAGAAGTTGTGTGTGCTTCCATTGAGACTATCGGTAATAACCGTTTTCTCATAAACGTCATACGTGTAAGAAGCGAGTATCTCTCGTGGGTCGTTCTTAGATTTATTTTCTATTGCTTGCGTAATAATGTCCAGTTCATCAGGCTCATTTTGAGCTACCGCATTAAAACTTAAGCATAAGAGTAAGGCAATTATAAACGGACGCATAGGGTAGGTTGAAAGGTAAATGTATTAAAAAAGCGACCACATGGTCGCTTTTTTATAATTGTTTAACGTCTGTAGTATTATACAGTCATAATCTCTTCTTCTTTCTTACTTAAGACTTCTTCTATCTTCTTGATATGAATATCTGTAAGCTTCTGGATATCTACTTCTGCATTTGCCTTTTCATCTTCAGAGGCGTCATCTACTTTTTTGATATCGTTATTGGCATTTTTACGGTCATTACGCACACCTACCTTTGAGTCTTCTGCTTCTGAGCGAGCTTGTTTTACAAGATCTTTACGTCTTTCCTCTGTAAGTGGCGGAACGTTAATGATAATGTTTTCCCCATTATTCATAGGGTTAAAACCTAAGTTTGCATTTATAATAGCTTTTTCAATCTCTTGCATTAAGCTTTTCTCCCACGGCTGTACAGTTATTGTGCGACCATCTGGAGTGTTTACATTTGCCACTTGGCTCAAAGGCGTAGGGCTCCCGTAATAGTTTACCATTAAACCTTGTAGCATTGCTGGGCTTGCTTTTCCTGCACGTATGGTAAGTAATCGTTTTGCTAAGTGTACAATGGCATCATCCATTGCTTCTTTGGCAGTATCTACTATAAATTTTAAATCTTCGTTCATGGTAATATAATTATGATAGCAAGTTTACAAAAATTGAGCCAATTCTCTTGACGTTAGTTTACGGTAGTACCTATCGCATCACCAGAGACCACTTTCATCAAGTTGCCACGAGTATTCATATCAAAAACAATAATAGGTAACTCATTTTCTTGACTTAGTGTAAACGCCGTAGTGTCCATCACTTTTAAGCCTTTACGTAACACATCGTCAAAAGAGATATGATCATACTTAATAGCATCTGTATTTTTCTCAGGATCTGAGTTATAAATACCATCTACTCTCGTTCCCTTTAAAATTACATCTGCTTCTACTTCGATCGCTCTTAGTACTGCGGCAGAGTCTGTAGTAAAGTATGGATTACCTGTACCTGCCCCAAAAATGACAACACGTCCCTTTTTAAGGTGAGCCATCGCTTTACGGCGTATAAAAGGCTCGGCTACTTCATTAATCTTCACCGCTGTTTGTAGTCTTGTTTTTACGTCTGCTTGTTCTAGCGCGTCTTGTAGAGCTAGGCCATTTATTACAGTGGCAAGCATTCCCATGTGATCACTTTGTACGCGATCCATTCCTTTGCTAGCTCCCGCTACACCTCTAAAGATATTTCCGCCACCTATAACAATAGCAACTTCAACACCCTTTTCTGTTACTGCTTTAATGTCTTCTGCATATTCGGCAAGACGGTTTGGATCTATTCCGTACTGGCGATCTCCCATTAAGGCCTCACCAGAAAGTTTAAGTAATATTCTTTTATATTTCATAGTCTGTGTAGTTATGCAAATATACTATTTAAACAGAATGATTTAAAAATGTGTGGCAATGGTTTTTTACGCTTTCGCGAAAGCGGGCTTTTGTAAAACAGATATCTTCTCAAGTTCAATTAACTTGATTGTGATTGAAAATTCGTTTTGTTTAGGAAGCTGTTGTAGGGTTTTAATCTGTTGATTTAAAGTGTTTTGATGCTTTGTTTTAAGGGTGAAGTGATATTGGTTTGTGTCATACTCATTATAATTTTGGGGTAGTAATCACAAAAACAACATACAATGGCAAAACTACAAGCTACATCATTAAAGGTTATTGGTAACGCATCAAGCGGTATTGATATAGAAATTAAAACAGATATTGTCTTTAGTAAGCTCGATAAGCAACTGGATGTTATCTATTACATACAAGGATTTGTTTACGACGTAGATGGAGAGGAAGATATTATGATGCCGCTCATTAATGAGTTGCATTGTCAACTAGACGTTGAGCAAGTAAAAGACTCTTATTCTAACGAGGACGATATGATTTACAACAAGCTTGGCAAGAGTTATAAGGCAAGCAATGGTAATGCTACCGCCCGTTTTAAATTCCAATTACAAAAAGACCCGAGCTCCGTTAGACCAGGAAATTTTCTTGTAAGCAATAAGGTTATTGAGGCATTGCGAGATGAAAAAGATGGTTATGCTCTTGAACTCAAAGCAATGTTTGTACTCACTAATGAACTTAATGGCATTGCCATAAGTAGAAGTAAAGAGGTGTCTGTATCGATAATGGATCAGTACAATTCGTAGTCTTCTTTAAAGACCTAAAAAAACGCCTCCAGATGGAGGCGTTTTTAATATCAATAAAGTTTGTAAAGCGATTAAGCTAGACAAACGCTTTAGGTTGGTGTTTTATGTTTGCGCTTTCGCGAAAGCGGACTTTTTTTTCTAAGGAAAATATGCTCATTTTACGGATTTCCTTTTTTTAAAACTGTAAAATTGTCATAAGTTTGGCAGATAATCAATCAAAATATAAAATGAGTAGAAGTATTAAAAGTTTATTTAAACTGCTAGCTATTAGCTGTGTTATGATGTTTTTTTATAACGTGTGAGCGGGATGATATAGAGTCTGTGGAGTCATTAGAGAATGTATTTGTGTTATCCAGTGACGAGCAATCTATACCAACCATTACTTATCAATTATCTAAAGCTAAGTCGCTAGAGAACTATTTTAAGAGTAAAGGAATGGTCTATACAGGAGCTGCGCAGAGCGAGACAATCTTTACATTGCCACTTGGGACGGTAAACCTATAGAGTGGATTAAGTATTATGAATGAAGAAGCTGGTAAAGTTACTTATTCTTTTCCTTTGCACTCTTTTGAGAAAGAGGATGGTGTTCTTTATAGTTTTATTTTAAAAGAGAATGGTGATGGGACAGTCTCTAGTTCTTATATACTTGAATACAAAATGAGTGATGTTTTTTTTGCTGGATATAGTAGTGGACAATTGAGTCTGTCTCAATTTGAGGGAACTATGAGACGATTAGGATTAAATAGTTCACGTACTGCACGAGGGGCTGGAGAAGATCAACTCTGTCCTTATCAGACGGTAGGAGCAGGTGATGACAGTTCTAACTCGGGTACGGGTGACGGTAATATACCAAACGACCATGGCGATCCTATAGATGGAGATGGAGATAGTGGTACAGGTGATAGTAATGGGGGAGGGCCAGGCGGTTCAGGCGGTGGAACGCCTCCTGCTTTGGATTGTGTGACAACGACTATGGTTATTAATTAGTAACTTCGGTAGCCAACAAGAAATAGGTTTTTCTCAAAATATAGATGGAAGTTTAATTCCATTACCATCAGGAAGTACTGGGCATCAAGTAAATATTGAAATTACAGATACAACCCAAGGTTATGTGCATTGTCACTTAAATGATTTCGAGTCTGGTCTATTTGATGAAAATGGAAATCCAGAGATAATACAGCCGCGACGAATGTTCTCTTTAAAAGATTTTTTTAAATTTTTACAACTCCTGGATAACGCTCAAAATAATAATTTACCCCTAGACGAGGTCTTCGGTAGTATGTATTCAAGTTCTGGAAATTTTACACTTCGCTTTCAAGGGAACATTGTACCGCCTTTATCTAGTTATAATTCATATCTTCTAGAAATCGAGTATAACCAATATTTCGAAAAATATTCGAATAAAGAAAGAGCAATGCTTCATTTTATTGAAAATGCTGTTGGACTAGAAGGGGTTTCATTATTTAAAATAAGAAATGACGGAGTTATTAAGAAAAAATCTTTAAAAGAGAACGGTAGAGTTCTTAGTGAAAAATGTTAAGCAAAAATCATTATGAAAGAAAAGACAAATTATCTATTAGCTATTCTATTATTTGTTGGTATTTCTTGCAAATCTCAGATAGTACCTCTTGAGGAATATATCAATTATAGAACTAATGAAACTGAAATACCTGAAGGTACATATATAAAAGATATAAATAATTTACTTAATAAATTTGAAGGTACTTGGATAGGTGAGTATAATAATTTAAGTTACGAAATTATTATAACCCAAGAAACGGTTTCATTTTTAAATATCCAGAAAGACAGACTTTTAATGAGATTTAGGATTACTACATTGTCAGGTGAGGTGATAGAAGACACTACTGGATTGTCTAATGACTCTTATTCTCTTATAAGAGGCGATTATTTAAATCAGTATGGGACTACCTATATACTAAATTATTATGGTAGCGATACTTATTGCTTCCAAGATGGTAACATATTTATTAATAGTCTAGGACTCAATAACAATCAAATGACATTATTTCTTTATCCTGGATTAGACTCTTTTAATCAACTCTGTGAAAGCTCTAACAATCCTCCTGTCCAGTTATTTCCTATGGAAAAAATGACACTTCTCAAACAGTAGGCATTCGATTTAGTATTCATAATTAATGCTATTTGTTTAACGTAAAAATCAATTTTAATTAAATGAAGTACATAGTTTTAATCTTATCGATATTTTTTTATAATAGTTGCGATGGCTTGCCTAAACCTACTAGTCAAGATGATTATCTAATCATAAATTCTTATTTGAATAAATTTGAGCATCCCAAGCTTGCAAGCGAAGCTTATTTTAGTGCTACTCCAAAAATTTTTTTTGGAAACTATTTAAAATGGAAAAACTCAATTATCAACGAAAATTTTGAGAAAATGTTTTTCGGAAAGAATCAAAAATGGATTTTTGATGATGAAGAAATTGATTATATGAAGAAGAGGTACCAAAATTGGAATAGACTTGTTTGGGATAAAAAGTATTTAAAACACTCTACAATAGTAATTAATACTAAAGGTGATAGTTCGAACAATTCTTATGATTTTAAAATAGGGTATCCATTTTATGATATTACGGCTAAAAAAGCTATGCTTATTGTATCATCAATAAAAGGTAGATTGGATAGTTCGATTGTGATATATCTATTTAAAAAAATAGATGGTATATGGATGCAAGTTGGAGCAATGCCATACTCTGTAAGTTAATTAATAAATTTCCTAACATAATTTGTTGTATGTTTTTTTGAAATAACGTTATTTTATTGGTTTAATAGATTATGTAATTTAATCAAAAAAAATAGATTTGACTATGTTAGATAGTAAGATCTTCTAGTTGCTATAAGGAAGGTTTTATAGGGTATTGCAGGACAATAAAGTTTTGTAAAAGAAACGCCTCCATCTGGAGGCGTTTTTAATATCAATAAAGTTTGTAAAGCGATTATGCTAGAGAAACTCTTTTAAAAGCTACTACAGATGCATCACCTTTTGAAGCAACAAATTCTGCTACGTTCTGGCTTTCATCCATAATAAAACGTTGGTCAAGTAACGCTTGCTCGTGATCAAGAGTCGTGTTGTCTGCAACAAAACGAGCTACTTTACCAGGTACAATGTTATCCCAGATTTTCTCTGGCTTACCTTCTGCTTTTAATTGTTCTTTAATATCTGCCTCTGCCTGTGCCATTACTTCTTCAGTAAGTTGTGACATAGAGATATATTGTGGTACATTCTTAAGAGTCTTCCCAAGACGACCTAATTCAATATTATCTTTTTCGATAGCAGCAATACGTGCCTCAGTTTCTGATGCTACAAATGCAGGGTCAAAATCTTTGTAAGAAAGCGTGTTTGCTCCCATAGATGCTACTTGCATAGAAACGCTCTTTGCAACTTCTGCAGCGTTATCAGTAGCAGCGCTAAGACCTACTAGGGCACCTATTTTGTTACCGTGTACATAAGAACCTACAAAAGGAGCTTCTAATGTCTCATAACCTCCTATTTCGATTTTCTCACCTATTACACCAGTTTGCTCGATAAGCTTTTCTGTAACAGTCATTCCGTCAAAATCTGCAGCAAGCATTTCTTCTTTAGAGTTTACGCTTAATGCGATTTCTCCCATTTTTGTAGCTAGCTCGATAAAAGAATCGTTCTTTGTTACAAAGTCAGTCTCACAGTTAAGTGATACAACAACTCCGCGTGTGTTATCTGCATTGATTTTTGCAATAACTACACCTTCAGAAGAATCTCTATCTGCTCTCTTTTCAGCAACTTTCTGTCCTTTTTTGCGTAGTACAGTGATTGCCTCATCAAAGTTACCATCTGCTTCAACTAGGGCTTTTTTACAGTCCATCATTCCAGCTCCAGTAGCTTCTCTTAATTTCTTTACGTCTGCGGCGGTAATGTTTGCCATGATATATAAGGTTTTAAAATTGAAAAAAGTCGTCTATTCGTTTTCAACAAAGAAAAGAAGTAGACGACTCTTAAGTATTATCAAATAGTTATTATTCTTCTTCTTCGCTAGCAGCTACAGGTGCTTTTGCAGGCTGAGCTTTAGGAGCTTTTGCTTCTTTTTTAGGGGCATCTGCACCTTCTTTTTGAGCATCTTTTCCAGCTTTACGATCTGCAAGACCAGCGCTAACAGCTTCAGAAACGAAACCTACGATTTTGTCTATAGATTTAGAAGCATCATCATTTGCAGGGATAAGATAATCTACTTCTCTTGGATCAGAGTTAGTATCTACCATTGCAAAAATTGGAATGTTTAATTTTTGAGCTTCTTTAATCGCGATGTGCTCTCTCTTGATATCTACTACAAATAGAGCGCCTGGAAGACGAGTCATATCTGAAATAGAACCAAGGTTTTTGTCAAGCTTCTCACGAAGACGGTTCATCTGTAGTTTTTCTTTCTTAGAAAGTGTATCAAAACGACCGTCTTTTTTCATCTGGTCGATTGTCTGCATTTTCTTAACAGCCTTACGTATTGTAACAAAGTTAGTAAGCATTCCACCAGGCCATCTTTCTGTGATGTAAGGCATGTTTGCGTTACGTGCTTTTTCAGCTACGATATCTTTAGCTTGTTTTTTGGTAGCTACAAAGAGTATTTTTCTACCTGAAGCAGCAATTTTTTGAAGAGCCTCGCAAGTCTCTTCTATCTTTGCTGCAGTTTTGTAAAGATTGATGATGTGTATCCCATTGCGCTCCATATAGATATACGGTGCCATGTTTGGATCCCATCTTCTTGTGAGGTGTCCAAAGTGTACACCTGCATCAAGCAATTCTTTTATTTCGATGTTGTTTGCCATTTTTGTAATAGTTTACGTTCCGTTGGACATTAAAATTAGCAACTCCGAGTTCACGAAGTTTAGATGCTAAACTAACCTTATTAGACTCCGCTTTCGCGAAAGCATAATAAGCAACGACAACATTTCAATTAATTTTAAATTTTGATAGTAATCAGTTTCCAATAGTCTCTCTGTAATGATAAAACCACTTGAGAGCAAAGCGATATATTAACGCTTAGAGAATTGGAATTTCTTACGTGCTTTCTTCTGACCAAATTTCTTACGTTCCACCATTCTTGGGTCACGAGTAAGAAGTCCTTCTGGCTTAAGGATAAGACGATTTTCTTCGTCTAGCTCACACATTGCTCTAGAAAGAGCAAGCCTGATAGCCTCAGCTTGACCAGTAATACCACCACCATAAACGTTTACTTTAATATCAAAGTTACCTTCATTGTTAGTCATAACAAGTGGTTGGTTTACTTTGTACTGAAGTGTTCCTGTAGGGAAGTAGTTGTTCAGTTCTTTTTTGTTAATAGTGATGTTTCCTTTTCCTTCAGAAAGGTAAACACGAGCTACTGCGGTCTTACGACGACCGATTTTGTGTAAAGTCTCCATTTACTTAATTTCGTTTAGGTTAATGGCACGAGGCTTCTGCGCTTCCTGATCGTGCTCTGCTCCTGCATACACTTTAAGGTTACGGAAGATAGCACTCCCCAATTTGTTTTTTGGTAACATCCCTTTCACGGCAGCTTCTACTACACGTGTAGGATCTTTCTCGTAAAGCTCTCTTGCTGTAAGACTACGTTGCCCACCTGGGTAACCTGTGTGACGGATATATGATTTTTCCGTCCACTTGTTTCCTGATAATTGCACCTTTGCAGCGTTTATGATAACAACGTTATCTCCACAATCTACGTGAGGTGTAAAGCTTGGCTTGTACTTACCGCGTAAAAACTTAGCTACGATAGAAGACATACGACCTAGCGTTTGTCCGTCTGCATCTATCAAAACCCACTCCTTGTTTACGGTAGCTTTGTTTGCAGATACTGTTTTGTAACTTAATGCGTCCACACTAATTAATTTTAATTAAACATTCCATTTCCCGCCTAAAAACGGGTTTGCAAAAGTACATAAATTTATTTATCACACAAACGTCTGTCTGACTATATTTTATATTGTTCTTTTTCTTTGTCAAATAAGTATTACAAAGTAGTTCTAAAAATGCTCTTAATACTTGATTTTTCACGCTTTCGCGAAAGCGTACTTCTCCACTTAAAATGTTAAGATAATCATAAAGCGTGTTTGTTGCTGTCACATTTACAGAGCTGTAGAGTCTTTCAAGTAACATCAATCAAAACCAAACCAATGTTACTTACTATCAATCAAATCCGAGTAGTAATCGTACTCTTTTTTCTAAGTTCCCTGAGCTTAGTAGCACAAACAGAAGCTACTGAGTCTAACCTCCCCAAGAAAGTCTACAACACAATTGCTGTTAATGGAGAGGCTCCAGATATAGATGGAGACCTCTCTGATACAGCATGGAAAAATGTGGAGTGGTCTACAGATTACTTGCAATTTGAGCCAGATGTGGGTGCACCACCCACTAAGCAGACTAAAATGAAAATTACTTACGACGATAAAAATCTTTATGTGGCTTTTCATTGTCTTGAAAGTGATAAGTCTAAAATAGAGAGAAGGCTAGGGCGTCGAGATGATTTTCCTGGTGATTGGGTAGAGATCAATATAGATAGTTATAATGACGATCGTACGGCTTTTTCTTTTACTGCCTCTGCTTCTGGAGTAAAAGGCGATGAGTTTGTGTCAAATAACGGAAACTTTGATAGTAGCTGGAATCCTATCTGGTATCTAGCCACGGGAGAAGATGAACAGGGCTGGACGGCAGAAATGCGTATACCTTTGAGTCAGCTACGTTTTAGTGCAGAAGATGTTCAGACCTGGGGCATACAGTCTACAAGACGCTACTTTGCAAATGAAGAGCGTTCTACATGGCAACCCTTACCAGCAAATCCTCCAGGATGGGTGAGCGAATTTGGAGAGCTACGTGGAATTAAAGGAATCAAACCACAGAAACAATTAGAGATTCAACCTTTTGTATTGGGTCAGTATGACACTTTTGAGGAAGAAGCAGGAAACCCTTTTAGAGATGGAGATGATTTTGGAGGGAATGTAGGTCTCGATGCAAAAATTGGAATTACTAATGATTTGACACTTGATCTTACTGTAAATCCAGATTTTGGACAAGTAGATGCAGATCCTGGCGCTATTGCATTAGATGGATTTGAAATATTTTTTGAAGAGCGGCGTCCTTTCTTTGTAGAAAATAAGAGTGTCTTTGATTTTAGAGTAGGTGGTGGTGCAGATAATGTGTTTTTCCCGAGACGTATAGGGCGCACTCCGCAGGGAGGGACCACTTTTGATGCCTCAAAAGGAGAGTATGAAGATTTTCCTACCAACACTACCATATTAGGAGCGGCAAAGTTTAGTGGTAAAACAAAAGATGGCTGGACAATAGGTGTGCTAGAAAGTGTGACAGGAAAAGAATTTGCCGAGATTGAAATAGACAATCGAGAAGAGATTACAGACCCTCTAGAGTTAGATGGACTTTTAGGAAAAAAGCGTAAAGAGCTAGTCGAGCCACTTACTAATTATTTTGTAGGTCGTATACAGAAAGACTTTAATGACCGTAACTCTTTTGTAGGCGGGATATTTACCACAACTCACAGAGATATGGAGCGTAGTCTAGATTTTCTCCATACCCAAGCTTATACTGGAGGAATTGATTTTAGACATAACTGGAAAGATCGCAAGTATTATGTAGAAGGTCGTGGTATTATAAGTCGTGTAAATGGAGACCCTCAAGCTATTTTAAATACGCAGACGTCACTTACACATTTATACCAGCGAGTAGATGCAAATCATCTAGAAGTAGACCCAGATGCGACAAGTCTCTCTGGAACTGGTGGTAATCTAGCTGTAGGTAGAGGGAGCGGTAAGTGGAGATACGAACTAGGAGGAAACTGGAGATCTCCTGGATTAGAACTTAATGACATAGGCTTCTTACGTCGCGCAGATCGTATTGTGCAATTTGCAAGTGTGAGGCGCTTTTGGAATAACTCAACTTCTTGGTATAGACAAGCAAATGTAGGGGTAGAGCAAACCACGCAATATGATTTTGATGGAAACTTCAACCGTATTCAGTATGAAGGTAGAGCAGAAATTAATTGGAAGAACAATTGGTTTACAGAAGTAGGAGGAGCACATAAACCTCGCATATTTATAAACTCCTTCTTACGTGGTGGGCCACGCTGGAGATTTAATGAAGAGAATTTTTATTTTGCTGCTGTAGGTACAGATCAACGTAAGAAATTAAGTGCAATCGCGATATATGTAAATTCTCAAGCAAAACAAGATAACTTTTCCTTAAATAGGTATGAGCTACGTCTCAACTATCAGCCTCTAGACGCATTGAGTTTATCACTCTCTACGCAATATGATATGAACCCTAATAAAACGCAATACGTATCACAGCAGTCGTATGCGCCTGCGACCTTCGGGACGAGATATATAACTGGGGAGATTGAGCAAGAAACGCTGAGTGCAACGTTGCGTGTTAATTACAATATCAATCCTAATTTTACGATACAATATTATGCACAGCCATTTATAGCGAAGGGAAGTTATTCTAATTTTAATTTTGTGGCAGATAGTGAGAATGAAAATCTCAATGAGCGAGTTACTTTATTTAATCAGAACCAAATAAGTGAGATAGATGGCGGCTATGCCGTAGATGAAGATATGGATGGTGTGACAGATTATAGTTTTGGTAATCCAGATTTTAATTTTGTGCAGTTTCGTTCTAATCTTGTGGCAAGGTGGGAATATATTCCGGGGTCAGAAGTGTTTTTGGTATGGTCACAGGGAATAGAAGGAGGAGCGTCTTCTGGAGAAAATCTTACCGAAGCTTTTGATAGTCAGGTGCTAGGACAGCAAATTAGAAATACGTTTTTAGTAAAGTGGACCTATAGATTTGTGTTGTAAATGCGTATTTCTCAAAAATTTGTAAAGTGTGTGTTTTTTCTATTGCTATCACTTTAGTAATTTGTAATTATGTAGAAACTATACGATTAACATTTAAAATTTTTGATAAATGATAGGAGTGAGGCAAGGACTAATTTTAGTACTAGTATTCGTTTTATTTAAAACAGTTAGCTATAGTCAAGTAGGCGTAGGGACAGTATCACCTTATGCAGCTCTTGATATAACAAGTAGTGATAGTGGTCTTCTAATCCCACGTGTAGATTTAAATTCCATATCCGATGTTACTACTGTAGTAAACCCTAATGGACCTAATCTCATAGAAGGTACTATGGTATACAATACAGGTGATGGTGCTTTAACTTCAAAAGGATTTTATTTTTGGCAAGATAGTCAGTGGAATCAAGTAGCACGAGCAAACCAAAGTACGGTACGTTTTGGTAAGATTCTCATAGATGGCTCTGGAGTAATTAATGTTACAGGAGTAGGTTTTGAGCCTAGCTCTGTTGAGTTTACAGCAATAAATAGAGTGCAAGGTTTTGATGAAGGTACAGCTAGATCTGGTGCAAATAATTCAAACGATATTAGAATGGCTGGCGGAATGACTACGGGTTATGCTATAAATGGTGGTTCTGGTGCGATAGATCAACAAGTGATTTCAAATGCCTTTAGTGGTTCAAGTATTAATAATATAGGGACATACGCTTCAGAAGATTATTGTGTAGCAGCTTATTTTATAAATAATAATGGATCGCCACTTTCTGATGACGGCACAAGTGGTGGATCAAGCGGAACGACTCAAGGAGGTTTTATTAGAGCATCTTTAGATAGTTTTGATACTGATGGATTTACACTTAATGTAGATCGTTTTATTAGTGCAGCAACTGGTGATAGAACTAATCAGATAGTAGTGGTCTATAAAGCGTATCGATAAGTTGGACATTTAAATATTTATTTTAAAACAAAAACCCCAAATTCTTAGTGATAAGAATTTGGGGTTTTTTCTAGTTATGCTTTCGCGAAAGCTTAATAATTATTACTTTGGTCACATCAAAACACTTATAAATGAAGTATATAGCATTAGTGTTATTTATTCTGACTTTGAGTTGTTCTAGTGACGACAACCAAAATGAGTTATCTGTAAAGGGAGAAACGTATCTCGCGGTATCCTATAAAGTTGAAAACGCTATAGATATTAATGGTGATGGAATTGCTTCCATTGAATTATTTGATGAGTTAGATCGTAGCATTTTAGCGCAAGGCGTGTCTTTTAGAGAGGATAACAAAGTATATCCACCTAATCCATTAAGAGTATGTGTTGATGCAACTGAAGATGGTGACGTATTAAATTACTGCGGGGTAATCGCAGATTACGATCCTCTTCCTACTTACACCCAGAATAAAAATGCTGTTATTATCGAAAATAATATGGAAGGTGAGGTTTCTGCAGATTTTGAAACTATCGTATTTAAAGAAATTTTTTATAAAAAAAGAAATAACAATGATGGAACGACCACTTCAGAACAAGAGGTGGTAACAGTAACCTATCAAAAACAATAGTAGTAAGCTACTATTAATAACTCAAAGCTAGATATTCAATTAATGAATGTCTGGCTTTTTTATGCAATCGAAATATGTGATCCCCATAGATTTAAGTAAAATGTTAAAATTGTTACACTTACTTAATAATCTAATGCAAGAACGCTCTATATTTGAAATAGTAAATTTAATTATGAAACGGATTAATATTTTTTCTCTTGTAGCTCTTAGCTTTTTTAGCTGCGGTGATGACGATGTTAGTAAGAAAGACAGCGTCAAGGGAGGTGTATACAAACAAATATCTTACGAGATTACCGTGCCATTAGATTTAAATAATGATGGTATTCTTTCAACTAACTTATTGGAGGAAAACGGAGCAGTTCTGAGTCCGCAGCAGATTACTTTTGGATCGGATAACACGGTGATACCGCCTTATCCTATTACTACATGTGTAGATGATGATGGGAATGGTCATTTAAACGAATTTATATGCCTAGTAGTAATCAACTATGTAAATCCTCCGTCATATGTGCAGACCGAGAGAACAGTAACTATTGATAATAGTATTGTAGGGTTGCTCTCTGAAGATAGGGATACATTGAGATTTGAAGAAACACTTACTAGAGACTTATTAAATAATGCACCTATGGGAGGTTTTGACGATACAATGGCAATATCTACTTACGTGAGAGAGTAACTAGAAAATATAAAATAGTACAAATAAGAAAGCCCAAATATCGCAAGATATTTGGGCTTTTATTTTTAACTGCTTTTATAAAGCGTAGTTGAAGATAGTTTAGTAATGAATACTAATTAGTCCATTTGCTCTAGAAGTCCTTCTAGTGTGTTAGACATCACAACTCCAGGTAATTTTACTGGAGAACCTACTTGAGCTAAGAATGTTCCATTTACCTCACCTGTTTTGTAAGTAGTAAATCCTATTCTGTATAGTCCTTTAGTTAATGCTTTTAAAGGGTTGCTTGCTTGGCTTTCGTAACGTAAAAGAGAGTTGTAGCTGCTTCCGCTTGGTTGCTTTGGCATTTCTCCACTATCATCGTTTCTCTCAAGAGTAGTCCAAGTTGCGTTTGCAGAACCTGCAATTCCATCTTTTGTAAAAACGCTTGATCTCTCTAAAGTGATGTAAGTGTCAAAATAATCTTTTGAGTCTTTGTTTTCTTCATAACCTGCACCTACAATTGGGTTTTTGGTTTTTACTTTTCCAGCAGGAGACATCATTCTTAATCCTAATTCTGGTGCTACAGCAGGAACCCATAAGTAGATGTAGTAAAATTTCTTTCCATCTTTGATTTCATTTTCTGTACCAGGAGCAGCATGACCTAAATAGCTTACTACGTCTAAGTAAGGAACTCTTTTTGTTACGGGTCCTATTTTCTTTTCAATAGAACTTCCGAAGGCTTTTAGCTTCTGAGCATTCATGTTACTTGCTCCTACAGCAAATAAAAAGAGGGCTAATAAACTGATGTTTTTGAGTGTTTTCATTGGTATTGATGTGTTAGATTTTAATAAGCGCCAAATCTATACTTTAACTCAATAATTTACTTGTATATTATTGTTAATAAATGTTTAATTACTAATTTTCAGATGTTAATTTATCTAAGCTATTTTTAATGCGCCTCAAGCCAATTCTGACCTAGTCCAACCTCAACATCAAGCGGCACGGCCATCTTAAAAGCACTTTCCATTTCTGTCTTGATGAGCTCTTTAATGGCGTCTAGCTCGTCATTAGGAACATCAAAAACAAGTTCATCATGTACTTGAAGCAGCATCTTTGTTTTGTAGTGGCTGTTTTCTAGCTTTTCAAAAATATTAATCATCGCGATTTTAATAATATCTGCTGCGCTTCCTTGTATAGGAGCATTCACCGCATTTCGCTCGGCTGCGCCTCGCACAACTCCGTTGCTAGAGTTAATACCATTAAGGTAGCGACGTCTATCTAACACTGTTTTTACATAACCATTTTCTCTTGCAAACTCAACAAGCTCGCTCATGTAGTTGCGTAGTTTTGGGTATGATTTGTAATAATTGTCTATAAGTTCTTTTGCCTCACCACGAGATAAATCGGTCTGGTTAGAAAGTCCAAAGGCAGAAACCCCGTAAATAATTCCAAAGTTTACTGTCTTAGCATTACTACGTTGCTCGCGAGTAACTTCTTCTAGTGGCACATTAAAAACTTTGGCAGCTGTACTAGCGTGAATGTCTTCTCCATCTGTAAAGGCTTGGATCATGTTCTCCTCCTCACTTAAAGCTGCAATAATGCGCAGTTCTATTTGAGAATAATCGGCAGCGAGTAGTGTGTGATTTTCATCTCTTGGCACAAAAGCCTTACGCACTTGACGACCGCGCTCTGTACGAATTGGAATATTCTGTAAGTTAGGATTGTTTGAGCTCAAACGTCCCGTAGCTGCAACCGTTTGCATGTAATCTGTATGCACGCGTCCATCTTGAGCTACTTGCTCTGGTAGTGCGTCTACATAGGTAGATTTTAATTTTGATAAGCCTCTGTAGTCTAGTACTTTCTGGATGATGTCGTGATCTTTTGCAAGATACGAGAGTACATCTTCGGCAGTAGAGTATTGACCCGTTTTTGTCTTTTTAGGTTTATCGACAAGTTTCATTTTGTCAAATAAAATCTCACCCAACTGCTTAGGAGATCCTATATTAAATTCTTCTCCCGCTTCCGCGAAAATTTCTGATGTAAGACGCTCTATATCTGCATTGAGGTCACCAGACAGACTTTGTAAGAAAGAGACATCAAGATTGATTCCTTCTACCTCCATAGCCGCTAGCACACGTAATAACGGAATTTCTATGTCATCAAATAGCTTGCGAGTACCAGCCTCGTCTAGCTCTTTTTCAAAATGATGTTTAAGTTGTAAAGTAATATCTGCATCCTCTACCGCATATTCTGTTTGATCGTCTACAGAAACATCGCGCATTGATTTCTGGTTCTTTCCTTTCTTCCCTATAAGTTCTGTAATAGAAACGGGTGTGTAGTTAAGGTAGGTTTCTGCGAGTACGTCCATATTGTGACGCATGTCTGGGTTGATGAGATAATGCGCTAGCATGGTATCAAAGAGTTTGCCTTTTACCTTTACATGATACTTAGCAAGAACCTTAATATCGTATTTTAAATTCTGTCCTATCTTTTCAATTTCGGTATTTTCAAAGAAAGGTCTCAACTCTTCTATAAGTGCCTGAGCTTCTTCCTTGCTTTCTGGAAAGGGTATGTAGTAACCTTTTCCTGCTTCCCATGAAAAAGCAATCCCTACTAGTTCTGCAACGAGCGGATCGAGACCTGTAGTTTCTGTGTCAAAACAAACAGAAGACTGATTGTTCAGGTTTTGTATGAATAATTTTCGCGCAAGCGGACTATCAACTTTTTGATAAAAATGTTGCGTGTCTTTTATAGTCTTTCGTGTTGACGCATCAGAAACTGCGGCTGCAGTCGCCCCGCTATCACCACCAAATAATGAAAACTGACCAGCTCCAGCACTAGGAGCAGCTGCTTTCTTTGCCGAAGGTGTAGAAGAAACTTGCGTTCCTTGATCTGCTTCTCCAGAAAATATTTTGATAAACTGATCCTTCATTCGGCGGAACTCAAGTTCTTCAAACTTCTTACCCACAGCCTCAGCATCTGGCTCAGAAAGTTCGTAATCTTTTGCATCAAAAGTTACATCACAGTCTAGCATTATAGTGGCTAGCTTTTTTGAAAGTAGGCCTAGCTCTGCATTTGCAATTACTTTCTCCTTCATTTTACCTTTGAGCTTATCTGTATTTTCAAGTAAGCCCTCCATAGATCCATATGCAGCAATAAATTTTTTTGCCGTTTTATCGCCCACACCTGGAAGTCCAGGTATGTTATCTGAGGCATCACCCATCATTCCTAGGTAATCAATAACCTGTTCTGGGCGTTCTACTTCAAAGCGTTTTTGGACTTCTGGAATACCCCATATTTCTATACCGTTACCCATTCTGGCAGGCTTGTACATAAAGATATTTTCAGATACTAGCTGTGCATAGTCTTTATCTGGTGTGACCATATAAACCTTAAAACCTTCCTTTTCGGCTTGCTTAGATAGGGTTCCTATGAGGTCATCTGCTTCTACACCTTGGCGCTCTATAATGGGGATGTGCATAGCCTTAAGAATCTCTTGGATATGAGGAATCGCGATGCGTATTGCCTCTGGAGTTTCATCGCGGTTTGCTTTGTAATCTTCATAAGCTTCTACACGTGCAGAGCTTCCACCTTTGTCAAAAGCCACAGCAAGATGGTCTGGACGTTCTCTTTTTATAACATCAAAAAGACTATTAGTAAAGCCCATAATTGCACTCACATCCATGCCGGTGCTTGTGATACGTGGGTTTTTTATGAGTGCATAATACCCCCTAAAAATGAGCGCATATGCATCTAGTAAAAATAATCTCTTCTGGGTATTCTCGGTGGTATTGGTCACGTGAAGGTGTTTTGAATTACGCTTTCGCGAAAGCGTATTACGGCTAAAACTCAAATGTAAGAAGATGTACTTAGATATAGCAGCAGTGTTGATAAATAGTAATGCCCAAACTTAATGACCTAAGCGAATTTTGCGTAAAAAATGAAATGAGTGGAGGGTTAAGCAAACTAGCTACAGCCTATTCAATACTATATAATAGACGTATTTCAAAATAAGCTTAGAAAGACATAATCAGCGATGACTTTTAGTTTGTGCCGTAGCGAGGGAAATTTTTAGCAAAGTTCGGTTAAGTCTAGACTTTTTTGGTTCGTTTTTTTGTCAATGAAAAAAATGAACATATCGGGTATTAGAACTTAACCTCAATCACAGTAAAAGCCAAGCAAGCATGAAAAATACATAAAACCGCTCGTTTTAAAATAGTGCTAGCATTAGAGCTTGTCTACTCGCGACCCCGTTATGATTTGTTGTGAAAGCCACCCCTTGACTTAAGGGCATAAAGAAAGCCAAGCAAGAATGAAAAATACATAAAACCGCTCGTTTTAAAATAGTGCTAGCATTAAAGCTTGTCTACTCGCGACCCCGTTATGATTTGTTGTGAAAGCCAATCCTTGACTTAAGGGCATAAAGAAAGCCAAGCAAGAATGCTTGGCTTTCACCCCAAATCATAATTGATTATTTAAAGTCAATTACAACAGTCTTAAATGTTTTTTGCCATAACGGCTTGCGCAAATATATAACAAATCTTTAAATAGAATATTGTGTAATATTGAATTCTGCGATGATCTTGGTGTTTAATTGATTGAAATTCAGTCCTTAAAAAAACGTTTTTTAGTTTTTGCAATTAACTTAACCTTAGTAAAATAGTGTCTTTTGTGTATTTTGGCGATGTAAATAGGCATCGTGTCTATTTTGTGTGGCAAATGTGCGTGATGACCTAACTATTTTTTGTGTCGTAAAATGAAGATAAAATATTTTCATTTTTTTTATTTTGATATTTCATCATGGTAAATCCTTCGTGAATACAATGACTGCCAGTTTCGCCAGATTTATTCATAGCGATATATGCAATTTGAAAATCTTTATAACGAGGACCTTTCTTTGTGATTCTATGGATTGCTTCCTCGCAGGCAGCCTGTGGTGACATCCCGGAACGCATTAACTCTACAATTAAAAAACTCCCAACTGTCTTGAGTACTTCTTCTCCCATTCCTGTCGCTACGGCACCGCCCACTTCATTGTCTATAAAAAGACCAGAACCTATAATTGGAGAATCTCCTACGCGCCCTTTCATTTTATAACCTAATCCAGATGTAGTACATGCACCTGCAATATCTCCATTGCTATCTATTGCTAGCATCCCTATGGTGTCGTGATTCTCTATGTTAATTTCAGGTTTGTAATTACTAGTTTTTAGCCATTCTTTCCAAGCTTCTTTGCGTTCTTCGGTGAGTAGTTTTTGTTTCGTGAACCCCTGCTCATAAGCAAATTCTTCGGCGCCTTTTCCTGCTAATATTACGTGCGGCGTTTCTTCCATAACTTTGCGGGCTAAGGCAGCGACATTGACAATATTTTCAACTGCAAGCACAGCTCCACAGTCTCCATCAGAATTCATTACGCAGGCATCTAGCGTTACATTACCATCTCTGTCTGGTGTGGCTCCTATACCTACAGTTGTATTTTTAATATTTTCTTCTTCCACAGCAACGCCTGCTATAATTGCATCGAGTGCTGAAACACCATTGTGTAAGAGTTCGCCAGCTTTTGCTGTTGCTCCAGAAAAGCCCCAGGTGCAAATGGCAATGGGAGATGGTTTTATAATGTTTTCATTTTTCGCTTTCGCGAAAGCGTTATCATCTTTCTTCCTATTTTCTGTGCTGAGGTCATTGCATGCCATCAAGCTTGCTCCTGTAGCAATACCAGCTCCCGCAACTACGGACTTATTTATGAATTTTCTTCTGTTCATGATGCGATATTTACTGGATTGATATTAAACAAATAGTTCTTGCTTTTCTGCCCATTCTGTCCATGAGCCGTCATAAACACTACGCTCTTTATCTGAAATTAAAGCGAAAGCAAATAAAATAATACAGGCGGTAATTCCAGAACCACAGCTAAAAATAATAGGCGTGTCTGCAAGATTAAGATTGTCGAAAGTGAGTTTTAATTCTTTCTTAGATTTAAACTTCCCATTATCTAAAACCATGGTGTAGGGAAGATTAAGTGAATTTTTAATGTGGCCGCTTTGTATATGAGTTCTCGGCTCTGGATCAGTTCCATTAAACCTACCGCTAGATCTGGCATCAATGAGTTGGCAGTTTGAGGTGTTGATATTTTCAACTATTTGAGCGTAGCTCTTAATGGCAGACTCATCAAGATGAGCCTTAAAATTGCCTGGAGATCTTTTTACTTTAACAATTGTTGTAACCGGAAAATTATTTGCTATCCATTCTGGAAGGCCACCGTCTAAAACAGATACATTGTGATGCCCCATTGTTTTGAACATCCACCACACGCGCGGACTGGTAAAAATCCCTTTGTCATCATATACGATAATATGGCTATCGGTATTTATGCCGAGGGCTTGGCATTCTTTTTCACACTGTGCAGGCTGAGGAAATGTGTTAGGAAAAGCACTTTTTGTATCGCTAAAAGTGTTTTTAATATCAAAATGTTGCGCGCCTTGTATGTTTGCGATAGTATTAAAATGAGCGCTTGCATCTAGTAATACGATATTATCACCACTAAAATGTTGCCTAAGCCACTGTACTGAAACTAATTGATCTACCATAATTATTCTGTTACTGCACTACAATCTCGTCTATAAATACCCAGCTCTTTCCTCTATGTGGGAAGCCTAAATGCCACTCTGGAAGATCTCCTAAGGTCTTTGCAATAAGTTTTATAAAGCGCCCTTGTGTAGCTTGCTTTTCACCAGTTATATTTTTAATTGCAATATTCTCATCGGGAGCAGCAGCATCAATCTGCTCTTGGTGATAGACTTCAAAATTTTCGCCGTCCAGAGATGTAAGTAATGTTACTTCTGTAGGATAGAAAATCCAGCTGCGTTGATCTTGTAAAAATGCAGTTTCAATACTGCTTATGCTTTGTGCTTTACCTAAGTCTAGCGTAGCTACTACATCTTGAGCATTATAACCCTGCCATGTGCCTGAACGGAATTCTTTTACTCCCCTCACACCATCTATCAATGCATTATTTCCGCCAGCGTTATAAGCATTTGCGTAGGTAGCGTCTAGTGTGAGGCTATAGTTCTCATTTATTTTAAACAATGGTGACTCAATGGTAGCACTTTGTCCATGACGACCCTTTGCGTAGGTGCGCAACGTATTATGATTTTTGACTTTAAAAGGTTTTCTATACTTTTTAAAATTGTTGCCATCTTCTTCTAATGCGTAAAAAATATCCGCATTTTTATCTGTGGTAGCGAGTGTGATTTCGGTCGCTTTTTTAAAGTTGGCTTCTCCTTTTGCTATGAAGGGTGCTGCAGTAAATTTATTGTCTATAATACTCGTTTTGGGACTGTGAGCAGGGTGTTTAGCCCATCGGGAATGAGAGGCCGCCATATTAAAAATGAGTTCGCCGCCATCCATAATATCTTTATGCTTCAAGTACGAGTATGGGTAAGCCTTATCATCCATAAAGGCACTTTCTATATGTATATTTTCTTCAGAGAGGTTTTCTGCAACAATGGTAAAACTATTGCCATTTTCTAAACGTATAGTTGCCTTATCAAATAAAGGAGTACCAATAACATATTCATTACTTCCTGGGGTTACAGGATAAAAGCCTAAAGAGCTTAGAACGTACCACGCGCTCATTTGACCACAATCTTCGTTACCAGAAATTCCATCTGGAGAATTGGTGTATAATGTAGTAAGGATCTCGTGTACACGCTTTTGAGTTTTCCAAGGCTTTTGGATGTAGTTGTATAAATATGCCATGTGATGACTAGGTTCATTGCCATGTGCATATTGACCTATCAATCCTGTGATATCTTGCTGGTGACGACCAGAAGTTGTAGTCTCTGCTGTAAATAGTGTGTCTAGTTTTCTTTCAAAAGCCTTGTTTCCTCCAGACAAGTGAATAAGACCACTTATGTCTTGAGGTGCATAGAGACTATATTGCCAGGCATTTGCTTCTGTATAATTAAAATTTACTTCAAACGGATCAAAAGGGGAGAACCATGTGTTGCGCATGCGACCTCTCATAAAACCAGACGAAGGATCATATACATTTTTATAAGACTGTGCGCGCTTTGTAAATTCTTGATAGATCTCTTCATTACCCATCTCTTGAGCCATTTGAGCGATGGTCCAGTCATCATAAGCATATTCTAGTGTCTTTGACACAGACTCTGCTTCGTCATTTGCGGGTATAAAACCGTACTTCTTGTAAGAAGCAAGGCCAAGTTTGTCTTGCGAGCCACTATGAAGCATCGCTTCAAAAGCTTTATCTGTATCGTAATCACGTATTCCTTTTAGGTAGGCATCTGCGATTACGGGCACTGCATGGTAGCCTATCATACAGCCAGTATAGTTGCCAGCTAGATCCCAAATAGGCATAATGCCGCCTTCCTCATATTTAGCAAGAAAGGTGTTTATAAAGTCGTTAGTACGTTCTTCTTCTATGATGGTATATAAGGGATGCGCTGCGCGATACGTATCCCACAATGAGAAAACTGTATAGTAATCAAAAGCGTCTGTTTTGTGAATTTCTAGATCCATCCCTCGGTAGCGGCCATCTACATCTTGATAAAGATTAGGCGCGAGCATGGTGTGGTATAGCGAAGTGTAAAAATTAGTTTTGTAATCTGAGTTTTCACTTTCTACAACAATTTTTTCTAGCTGACTTTCCCAAGTGCTTTGTGCATCTTGCTTTACTTGGTCAAAGGTTTTGTTTCCTATTTCGGTTTCTAGGTTTTTTCTCGCCCCAGCTTCATCTACGGCAGATATTCCTATTTTTATAATTATTTCTTCATTCTTGGGATTGTCAAACTGCAATGCAGCTTTGTGTGATGTAGCGCCGTTCTTCGTCCCTTCAGGTTGTTTTAGATATTTGAAACTGTGTGATGTTTTGATGTAATAAAACAGCTTTTGGTTGCTAGCCCAAGCTTTGGAATGTCTGTGTCCCGAGAGTTCTGTGCTAGAAAGTGTGTCTATTTTAGTGCTCAGTACTTCATCACGGTGCTCAAGATCTAAAATCACAAAGTTTTTTAAAGAGTCCGCTTTCGCGAAAGCGTACTTATGCACACCGCTACGAGCAGCTACAGTAAGCGCTACGTCTATATTTGAGTTGTCTAGATGTACGCTGTAATATCCTGGTTGTGCTACTTCAGTGTCATGCGTAAAATGATCTCGATAACCAGGTTTTCCATCTGCACCATTATTAAACATTATGGAAGTAGAAGGCATGAGCAAAATATCTCCATAGTCAGAAACTCCCGTTCCGCTTAAGTGTGTATGGCTAAAGCCGTAGATAAACTCATCATCATAGTGATACCCAGAACAGCCGTCCCAACCATCTAATCGTGTGTCTGGGCTAAGTTGCATCATGCCAAAAGGCATAGTCGCCCCAGGGTAGGTATGACCGTGACCACCGGTGCCAATAAATGGATTCACATAGCTTATGAGGTCTTGATCTTTTTGAGCGGGAGTAACCTCTGTAATATGCTCGCAACTACAAATTAAAAAAAGGAGCAGAAAAAATGAGATAAGGTAGCGCATTGATTTGGTGGGTTTGTGTCTAAGATACAGAAAACCCATAATTCTTGATGCCGACTTTAGTTTTAAAACTTGGTGCTTAAAATGGTTTAGTACCTTTAAGGTATGAAATTAGAAATCTGTGCAAATTCCTTTGAGAGTGCGCTGGCTGCTCAAGATGCAGGTGCGCACCGTATTGAGTTATGTCAAGAGCTCTCGCTTGGAGGGATTACTCCTAGTCATGGTTTGATAGAGAAGGTACTGCAAGAACTTGAGATTCCTGTGTTTGTGCTTATAAGACCAAGATCTGGAGATTTTATGTACTCGGAAGCCGAATTTGATGTGATGTCGCGAGATATCGCTTTCGCGAAAGCGCAAGGTGCTCAAGGAATAGTTTCTGGGATATTAAATAGAGACTTTACAATAGACGCGGAGAGGACTAAACAACTTATAGCTGAATGTGGCGAACTACCTTTCACCTTTCATCGAGCTTTTGATTGGACGCCCGATGTTTTTGAAGCATTAGAGCTACTCATAAATATAGGTGCTACTAGGGTGCTAACCGCTGGAAGGAATGCTAATGTGAATGGAGGTTATAAAACCTTGTTGGAATTACAAGCTGCGGCTAGAAATCGTATAGTTATTTTACCTGGCGGAGGAATCTCTATTGATAATGTTATGAAATTTAAGAAGGAAGGTTTTAGCGAAGTGCATGGTAGTTTAAGTAGTAGCACGCTTGGGTATAATCATGTTATAAAAATGCACTCGCTAGCAGGTCATGAAAATAACTTACTTCAAACCTCTAATGTTTCCAAAATAAAAGCACTTTTAAGTAGGCTATAAAAAAAGGGTGCAGTTTGTAAACTGCACCCTTTGTTATTATTGCTGTTGATGATTAGTCATTCAACTTAAGAACCGCCATAAAGGCTTCTTGTGGGATCTCTACATTACCCACGGCGCGCATACGCTTCTTACCTTTCTTTTGTTTTTCTAGTAGCTTACGCTTACGAGAGATATCTCCACCATAACATTTAGCAGTTACATCCTTACGAAGAGCTTTAACCGTCTCACGAGAGATGATTTTAGCTCCAATAGCTGCTTGTATTGGAATATCAAACTGCTGGCGTGGTATTAACTCTCTTAGTTTTTCACACATACGCTTACCTATATCGTAAGCATTGTCTTGGTGTAATAATGCAGACAGAGCATCTACCGCTTGCCCGTTAAGAAGCACGTCAACTTTTACAAGTTTTGATGCGCGTAGACCTATAGGAGAATAATCAAAAGAAGCATATCCTTTTGATACTGTTTTAAGACGATCATAGAAGTCAAAAACAATCTCTGCAAGTGGCATGTCAAAATTAAGCTCTACTCTTTCTGTAGTAAGATATGTCTGGCTTACAATCTGACCTCTTTTTTCTATACATAAAGACATGACAGGTCCTACAAAATCAGATTTTGTAATGATTGTTGCCTTAATAAATGGTTCTTCTACACGGTTTAATGAAGAAGGCTCAGGAAGATCTGAAGGATTGTTTACTAAAATAATCTCCTCAGGGTTTTTATGAGTAAAGGCATGGTAAGACACGTTAGGTACTGTCGTGATAACCGTCATGTCAAACTCACGCTCAAGACGTTCTTGTATGATCTCTAGGTGAAGCATTCCAAGGAATCCACAACGGAAACCAAAACCTAGTGCAGCCGAACTTTCTGGTTCAAAAACTAGAGAAGCATCATTAAGTTGTAGTTTTTCCATAGAGTTACGAAGCTCTTCGTAGTCCTCTGTGTCTACTGGGTAGATACCTGCAAATACCATTGGTTTTACATCTTCAAAACCTGCAATAGCGTTTTGGGTAGGGTTTTTTGCATCTGTAATAGTATCACCTACTTTTACTTCGCGGGCATCTTTAATACCTGTAATTAAATACCCTACATCTCCTGCTTTAATTTCTTGTTTTGGAGCTTGAGTTAGTTTTAAAGTTCCCACCTCATCTGCACCATATGTATTTCCTGTGGCAACAAATTTAATTTGTTGGTTCTTTTTTATACTTCCGTTAATTACACGAAAGTAGGTCTCCACACCACGGAAAGGATTGTAAACACTATCAAATATCAAAGCTTGGAGTGGCTCATCTGGATTTCCTTTTGGTGCAGGAATGCGATCGATTACCGCAGCTAGTATTTCTTTAATTCCAATTCCAGTTTTTGCAGATGCAGGTATGATATCTTCTGGTTCACAACCTAAAAGGTCTACAATATCATCTGTTACTTCTTCTGGATTTGCACTAGGAAGATCTATTTTATTAAGAACTGGTATAATCTCGAGATCATTTTCTAATGCTAGGTAAAGATTTGAGATAGTTTGTGCTTGTATACTTTGAGCAGCATCTACTACTAGTAATGCTCCTTCACAAGCTGCGATACTTCTAGAAACTTCATATGAAAAGTCTACGTGGCCAGGAGTGTCTATGAGATTAAGAACATAATGCTCTCCTTCATGCACATACTCCATCTGTATAGCATGAGATTTTATTGTAATACCACGCTCACGCTCTAAGTCCATACTGTCTAGCAGCTGTGCTTGAGACTCACGCTTTGTAACCGTAGCAGTCTCATCTAGTAGACGATCTGCAAGTGTACTTTTACCGTGGTCAATATGGGCAATTATGCAAAAATTTCTAATGTTCTTCATAGTCTCTCAAATAGACTGCAAATATACGAGATATGAGGTCATATTGTAACCGTATTGCAGATTAGAATAATTATTATAAAAAAATGTTAAATACATTGTGCTCATTATTAGGTTTGTACCTATTTTTAACAACTTATGACAGAAATTAAGAATTCCCTCATTCTAATAATCATTGTGTTAACGGCGTTTTCCGCTTATTCTCAAGACTTTAACATTAATGGTGAAGTGCAAGATGTTAATGCACAACCTATTCCATTTGCAAACGTGGTTTTGCTTGACGCCGAAAAGAAGATTATACAAGGTACTATTACAGAAGACAATGGGTCTTTTGTGATTTCTTCTATCAAAGCATCTGAGCAGTATTATATTAAAGTAAGTTTTGTAGGGTATGAAGATGCTACAACTGAGGTGTTTTCCCTTTCGGCAAATAAAACGATTCCTCCAGTTGTTTTACAAGCTAGCCAAGAAAGCCTTGATGAAATTACCATTACGGCCAAGACACCCACTGTTTCTCGTAAAGCAGATAGACTTGTTTTTAATGTGGAAAATAGTATTCTCTCTACAGGAAGTACATTAGATATCTTAAGACGTACTCCAGCTGTGGTGATCACTCAAGGAGGGATAAATGTTAGAAATCAGCCAGTGGCTGTATATCTCAATGATAGAAAAGTACAACTTAGTGTTGAAGAGATACGAAGTTTGCTAGAGAGTCTAGATGGAAATAATATTAAGTCTGTAGAGGTAATTACAAATCCTCCAGCCAAATATGATGCAGAAGGAGGAGCTATTTTAAATATTAATACATCTAAGGCTGTTGCTGCGGGTTATAAAGGAAATGTAAGTGCTACAGGTACGTATGCAATTTACCCTAAGCATACTTTTGGTACCAGCCATTTTTTTAAAAATGACAAAGTGAGTCTGTTTTTTAATTACAGTTACAACCCTCTTAAAGCTACAAAGCAGAGTGATAACTCAATTAATTATTTAAATCAAGGAGTTAGTACGATATGGGATCAAGATTTTGAGCGCAAGACATGGTCTAAGGCACACAATGCAAATCTTGTAGTCGATTATGAGGTGAATAAAAAATCACAGCTAAGCTTGTCTGTAATAGGTTTATTCTCTCCAGATGTTTTTGAATTTACAAGAGCTACTACAGATGTGTTATCTACATCACAAGATCCATTTTTTATAAGAACACAGAGTTCTATAGATAGCGATCGTAATAATATTGCTTTTGATTTAAAACATACCTATGCTTTAGAGAAAGGGGAGCTCAGTACTAGTGCGCATTTTACTAGTTTTAATCGCAGTAAACTACAGCGACTGGGGTCTACTTATACAGATCAAAGTAATGATGTGCTCAGTAACGTAAGATTTGCAACTGATGCCACTCAGGATATTGAAATTTTTACAGGGCAAGTAGATTATAATACGAGTTTTGGCAAGGTCCTTTTTGAGTCAGGAGCCAAAGTGGCTATTATAGACTCTCAATCTAAAATTGATTTTTTTGATCTAAACAATGTAGAAAATACCGGACTTGAGCAGGCTCAAAATGATAACTTCTTGTATGATGAAAATGTATACGCTGCATACATTTCGTTTAATAGAGATTGGGAAAAGTGGTCTATTAAAGGCGGTTTAAGAGCTGAGCAAACAAATAGCGTAGGTAACTCAATTGTTTTAAACACAAAGACTGAGCTAGATTACTTAGAACTATTTCCTAGTGCTTATGTGCAATATAGCCCTTTTGAAAATCACAGCTTTGCAATAGATTATTCTCGCAGGTTGGAAAGGCCACGTTACCAAGACCTTAATCCTTTTGCATATTTCATAAATGAGAATAACTTTATAATAGGAAATTCTGGGCTTCAACCATCCTTTAGCCATCAATTCAATGTGAATTATTCATTAAAAGATGAATACTTTTTTGATGTTTATTATAGAGATAATGGAGAGAACATCGTAACGGTAGCTACGCAAGACAACGAGAATCAAGTGCTGAGGTCAGACAGCCAGAATGCATTAGGTAGTAAGTCATGGGGACTAGACTTTAACCATGGGCGCTCTATAAGTAGCTGGCTTTATACTAGTGTATATCTGAGTGCTTTTCATGAAGAGGATTCATTCTTGATAAACAGATCTACAAACACTAGCTTTAAAAACGATGTAAACGGATTTTATGCTTACATAGGAAACTATCTTACATTAGATAAAGCAGAAACCTTAACGGGTTTTGTGACTTTTGAGTATTTGTCTAGCTTTATTGTAGGCTCGTATACGCAAGATGAAACTATTCAATTAGATTTAGGTCTTCGTAAATCGCTATGGAATAAGAGGGCTTCTTTGAGCTTAACGGTGGGTGATATTCTCAATCAAGCAAATGCAGTAGTGTCAGCGAAATATGAAGGGCTCGATAATCAATATTTTCCTGAATTGGAGACTCAGTTTCTTAGAGTTGGATTCAAATATAATTTTGGAAACTACAAATTGAAAGATAATAATCGTGATTTAGATAAGGCAGAGCGAGATAGAATCAATAATTAAGATAAGTATCCATCGCATATATTATAACAAAACCACTTCAGCGAAGTGGTTTTATTATTTGGTATTAAATCCGGTTTTCCAGTGCTTCTTGAGTTCTTCATTTTATTCGCTTAGAAAAAGAAAGTACCTTTGCGGTTGTTACGCTTTTGCGAAAGCGTATTTAAAACATAGACCTTTATAATAATATAGTGGTGAGATTTATTACCGCGCTTTTTAATACCGAATAATGGCAAAAATAGGAGATATAGATGTAGGGGATTTTCCGCTTTTACTTGCACCTATGGAAGATGTGAGTGATCCCCCTTTCAGAGCGTTATGTAAAGAGCAGGGAGCAGATGTGGTGTATACGGAGTTTATCTCTAGTGAGGGCTTGATAAGAGATGCTGCAAAGAGTGTCATGAAGCTTGATATTTATGAAAAAGAACGCCCTGTCGGGATTCAAATATTTGGTGCTGTCGAAGAGTCTATGTTGCGCAGTATAGAGATTGTAGAGGCGAGTGGCCCAGATATTATAGATATCAACTTTGGGTGTCCCGTAAAAAAGGTGGTTTCAAAAGGAGCAGGAGCGGGAATTTTAAAGGATATTGATTTAATGGTGAGTTTGACCAAGGCGATGGTAAATCATACCAAACTGCCAGTAACGGTAAAAACTCGTCTAGGGTGGGATCATGATAGTATAAAAATAGTGGAGGTTGCAGAGAGATTACAGGATGTAGGTTGTGCTGCCATATCTATTCACGGGCGTACAAGGGCTCAAATGTATAAAGGTGATGCAGACTGGGTTCCTATTGCAGAGGTGAAGAATAATCCTCGTATGCATATTCCAGTGTTTGGTAATGGTGATGTAAATACGCCAGAACGCGCTGTTGAGATGCGTGATAAATATGGACTGGATGGTGCTATGATAGGTCGTGCAAGTATAGGGTATCCTTGGTTTTTTAATGAAGTAAAGCATTTTATGGAGACGGGAACGCACAAGGCGCCTCCTACTATGAAAGAACGTATAGAAGCTGCTAGGCGTCACTTGCAAATGTCCATAGATTGGAAAGGTGAAGTACTTGGTGTTTTTGAAACCCGAAGACACTATACAAATTACTTTAGAGGGATTCCTCACTTTAAGGAATATCGTATGAAGCTTGTGACATCAGATCAAAGCGAAGATGTTTTTGCAGCACTTGATCTTATAGAAAAAGAATTTGGTGATTACCAATTCGTTTAAGAATCCTCTATAAGTTTTCTATTTATTCTAGTAGCGGCAAGTCTTGCTGCTAGAAAACCTAGTACTAATATTGTGGCGTATACAAGTACAATATTAACTACCTCAAATTTTACAGGATAAGGAAGCTCTGCAGTGATAGGTATAAAGCCAAATTGTTGCTGCAGGACTATAAGGATTGCACCTAGTAAAATACCAATAGCGCCTCCTATCACAATCATAAGTGCTCCTTGAGTAAATATTATCTTTCTAATAGTGGGTAATGTCGCTCCTAAGTCACTGAGTGTCTTGATGTGCTTACGTTTATCTACAATAATCATAATTAGACTTCCTACGAAGCTAAATAGAGCGATAATAAGTACGAGCGTACATATAAAGTATAAAGCCAGATTCTCTGTATTAAGCATTTTATAAAGAGCATCGTTAAGCTCTATTCTATTCTTAATAATGATATTATCATTAAAAATAGCACTTAACTCATCTCGCAGATTATCTTCATCTGCATTTGGATCTAGTTTAAACTCGATGGTGCTTATTTGATTTACTGGATAATTAAGAAGAGAGCCTACAAAATCAATATTACCAAAAACGTGATCGTTGTCAAGCGCATCTCCTGCTTGAAAGACACCGCTCACCATCGCTTTAGAAGAATTAAAGGCCTGCGTTGGGTCTGAAATTTGCCCTGTGCCTGGTTTTGGAGTCATGATAGTTACAAGACTCCCATAATCGCCTACATTTATTGATAATCGCTTGCGCACGAGAAGTCCCATAGAAACTTCAGGTTCTCCTGGACTAGGCCAGTAGCCTACAAAAATGGTGCTGTCCATTTGAGTGACATCTAGGTAGCGCTCATCTACCCCTTTTAAGAAAGCTAGTGAAGTCCTTCCATCATATTCTAGATATGCACGTTCTTCAATAATTTTAGAATAAGAAGCTACGCCTTTTAAGGAGTTTAGTTGCCGTTCTTGATCTGGAGATAGGGTGATGGTCTTTCCTGAAGCTGGAGCAATTTTTAAATCTGGATCTATAATAGAAGTTATAGATAAATTAAACTCCTTAAGTCCAGAAAACGCAGATAGTACGATAAACAACACAAGCGTTCCCAGTATAATGCTTACTACAGATACTAATGTGATGATATTTACGGCATTGGTGCCGCTTTTTGAAATGAGATATCTTTTTGCAATATAATAGGGAAATTGCATTTATATCTTTTTACGTCGGGCTAGTAGGCTACGGTCTTCTAGTGGGTTTTCCTCGCGCTTAAGAGATCGTTCGATACCGTCCAGATACTCTAGCGTATCATCTATATAAAATTGTAACTCAGGCATGCGACGTAGTTGGTGGCGTGTGCGTTGAGAGATATTGTGTCTTATAATAGGTTTTACTTGATTTACCTCTTTAAGTATATCGGCTGCTTTGTCGTTAGGGAAAACGCTTAGATATACTTTGGCAATAGAAAGATCTGTAGGAACTTTTACTTTAGTAACGGACACAATGATGCCTCCCTTACCACTGTCACGTAGTGCGTTCTGAAGAACTTCTGCAAGATCCTTCTGAAGAACTCCTGCTACTTTTTTCTGTCTGTTTGATTCCATAGACTGCAAAAATACGTTTTTTGAATTGTATTACTTTTGTGTAAACAAGTTATCATCGAACTTTACCAATAATAAATGTAGTAATTACGCTTTCGCGAAAGCTAAACTGGGCAACACATTATTATAACAACATAGTTGTGTGTTACAAATTGAAGAAGCTATGAAAAAAATAGAGCATATAGGGATTGCGGTTAAGGATCTCGAGGCGGGAAATGATTTATACGAAAAGTTGCTTGGTGTAGCTCATTATAAAATAGAAGAAGTAGCCTCAGAAGGAGTGCGTACTTCTTTCTTTCAATCTGGGCCTAATAAAATAGAATTATTAGAGGCAACCACAGAAGATGGACCTATTGCTAAATTTTTAGAAAAGAAAGGGGAGGGTATACATCACATAGCTTTTGCAGTGGATAATATCGTAGAAGAAATGGAGCGACTAAAAAAAGAAGGCTTTATTTTATTAAATGAAAAACCTAAGAAAGGAGCTGATAATAAGCTGGTTGCCTTTGTGCATCCTAAGACTGCAGGAGGTGTTTTGATAGAATTATGTCAAGAAATAGATAATTTGCAATAAAAACCTTTGGTTAGGTTAAGATTTGTTTTAAATTTGCAGCCGTTTTCAACCTCATCTGAGAAACATAGAAAACAACGGTCCCATAGCTCAGTTGGTTAGAGCATCTGACTCATAATCAGAGGGTCCTTGGTTCGAGCCCAAGTGGGACCACTTTTTTGTTAAGAATACAATATCCATAAACTTTATCGTTTTAGTAAAATATCAACTAGATAATCTGTCTGAGTTGATATTTTATTGTGTTCTAACTTTAAATTAAAATAACAAGTAATTTGTTTGTTATTCCGTTAAAATGCGTATTATTGGTGTCGAAATACACAAATATACCCAACCTAAACTTTTGTGGCTGATAAAGTTGCTTTACAGCCAAAGAGTATTACTTTTGAATTATTATGAGCCCCAATCTCAGAACTTTCATGTTAACTATGCTTCTCTTATTTGTAGGGGTGGCTAGCTATGCGCAAGATGGACCTCCGCCTCCAAGTACAAGGACTTCATCATTGCCAGGTCTTGTTGCGCCTATAGATGATCATATTATAGTGTTAGTAATTTTAGGTGTTCTTGCAGGTGCTTTTTATGCTTACAAGATTAATAGGGTGAGATCTAATAGCCCTGCGTAAGTCGTTTTACGTATTTTCCTATCACATCAAATTCTAAGTTTACCTCCGAGCCTACGATAAAGTGCTTGAAGACAGTGTTTTCGTATGTGTATGGAATAATCGCTACGCTAAAACCTCCTTCTGTAGAGTCTACCACCGTTAAGCTTGTTCCGTTTACAGTAATAGATCCCTTTTCTATAGTGACATTTCCAAGAGAGGTGTCATATTTAAACGTAAACCTCCAGCTTCCATCTTCTTCTTCAATGTTAGTACATGTTCCCACTTGGTCTACATGGCCCTGTACAATATGACCGTCAAGACGTGCGCCTAGTTGCATAGCTCGCTCTAGATTAACAGTGTCGTTAGTAGTGAGGCTGTTAAGATTAGTTTTGTCAAGTGTTTCTTGTATGGCGGTAACTTTGTAGGTGTCATCCTTTATGTCAACTACCGTGAGGCAAACACCGTTGTGGGCTACACTTTGGTCAATTTTAAGTTGGCTAGTGATGGCGCTTTTTACAGTGTAGTGTATATTTTCTTGGTCTTTTTCAATAGAAACTATGGTAGCAAGATCTTCGATAATACCTGTGAACATGAATGGATTTTATTTGGTTACTTTTGTGTTGTAAAAATACAAAACGCTAGAGGCATCACATGAATAAAGATCAAAAAGTACGTGTAGGGATTTCTATTGGAGATTTAAATGGAATAGGGGCAGAGGTTGTGATAAAGACATTTTCAGAGGTGATGATGTTTGATTTTTGTACTCCTATCATTTTTGCTTCGGCAAAGACGCTTTCTTATATCAAGAAGTCTTTGAAGTTGCAGGGGGAGTTTCATGGAATAGACGCTTTCGCGAAAGCGTTAGATAATAAAATAAATGTCTTTCATTTATGGAAGGAGCCTGTAGAGATTAAGTGGGGCGAGGCGACCGATACAGCAGGCGATTATGCTTTGAAATCTTTTATGGAAGCTACTAAGGCACTTAAAAACGGAGATATAGACGTGCTTGTTACTGCTCCTATTAATAAAGCTAATATTCAGAAAGAAGATTTTGCATTCCCAGGTCACACAGATTATCTAGCTCAAGAGTTAGAGGGAGATGCAATGATGCTTATGATTACAGATACGCTCAAGGTAGGCTTACTTACTGATCATGTAGCTGTAAAAGATGTTGCTAGTGAGATCACGCCAGAGGTGATTGTAAAGAAAGTAAATACATTATATAGTGCTTTAAAGCAGGATTTTGGAGTAGATAGGCCTAAAATTGCACTGCTAGGTATTAATCCTCATGTGGGTGATAATGGAGTGATAGGGGATGATGATGATAAAGTGTTGATACCTACACTTGAAAAAATGCGAGCAAGTGGTCAGTTAGTCTATGGGCCGTATGCAGCAGATAGTTTCTTTGGGTCAGGTAACTATAAAAATTTTGATGCTATTCTTGCTGCTTATCACGATCAGGGATTAATCCCGTTTAAGACCTTGTCTTTTGGTAAAGGGGTAAATTATACTGCGGGGTTAGATAAAATTCGTACTTCTCCAGATCATGGAACTGCTTACGAGATTGCTGGAAAATCTACGGCAGATGAAGGTTCTTTTAGAGAAGCTGTTTTTTCGGCGGTAAAAATTTTTAATAAAAGGAAGGAATATAAAGAGATTACAAAGGATGTTCTTAGAGTGTCTCCTAGACGTCCTGGTAGAGAGCGGTCAGGTAGGCCGCCTGCAAAGAGGTAAAGTGCTGAAAGATTTTTTTTGGGGTATTTGTATAGAATTAAAATAAAATTGAGCTTGTGCTTTGTGATATAAAAAATTATGTATCTTTGCACGCTCCAAATGGCTGATGTGATGAAAGGATTGAAACCATACACCATACAATACGTAGGTTTAAAAGAGGGAGAGCATACATTTGATTACACGATTACAAAATCGTTCTTTGATCTTTTTGAATATGATGACTTTAATGATGCAAACATTGAGGCTACTCTTCTCTTAACAAAGAAGACTACCTTAATGGAGTTTGATTTTAAGATATCAGGAACTATCAATGTAAATTGTGATGTTACAAATGAGCCTTATGATGAGCATGTAGAAGATGATTATACGCTCGTAGTAAAGTTTGGTCATGAGTTTAATGATGATATTGAGGATATTTTAATCTTGCCTTACGGTGAATATGAGGTAAATGTGGCTCAATATATTTATGAGCTCATCATTCTTGCCTTACCTAATAAAAGGGTTCACCCTGGTATTGCAGACGGAACATTACAGTCAGATATATTAGATAAGTTGGAAGAATTAAGTATTCCAGATCAAAAAGTAAAAGAAGAAAAAGAAGATACAGATCCTAGATGGGATTCTTTAAAAAAACTATTAACAGATAAATAAGAGTACGTAATGGCACATCCTAAGAGAAAAATCTCCAAAACAAGAAGAGATAAAAGAAGAACGCATTACAAAGCTGCTATACCACAAATAGCTGTAGATCCAACAACTGGAGAAGCACACCTTTACCATAGAGCACACTGGTTTGAAGGGAAGTTGTACTATAGAGGTCAAGTAGTTATTGATAAGACGGAAGAAGTAGAAGCGTAAGCTTTGCTTTTATAAAATAGAACTCTCACAACGTGAGAGTTTTTTTTATGCTCACAATTGATCAAAAAAAGTTAATTAAAGGCTGGTTTTGATCAATTTTTAGTATTTTTCCCCTCGTTTTTGACTATAATCGTCAATATTCGAAAAAAATCTAACTGAAACAAATGAGTAAAATCTCAGCGGCAATTACAGCTGTAGGCGCTTACGTTCCAGACTATGTCTTGACCAATGAAATACTGGCAGGTATGGTAGACACTAATGATGAGTGGATCACCTCTCGCACTGGTATTAAAGAACGTAGAATCCTCAAGGAAAAGGGAAAGGGAACATCGTTTCTAGCCGTGAAGGCAGCCCAAGATCTTCTTGCAAAAAGACAACTTGATCCTTCAGAAATTGATATGGTCATAGTTGCTACTGCAACACCAGATATGCCTGTTGCATCCACAGCAGTGTATACTGCAACTCAAATAGGAGCCGTAAATGCCTTTGCATTTGACCTTTCGGCGGCTTGCTCTAGTTTCCTTTATGGGATGTCTACAGCAGCGAGTTATATTGAGTCTGGTCGTTACAAAAAAGTACTTCTTATCGGGGCAGATAAAATGTCCTCTATTATAGACTATACAGATAGAACTACCTGTATCATCTTTGGTGATGGTGCTGGGGCTGTCTTGTTTGAGCCCAATGAAGAAGGGTTAGGATTACAAGATGAGTTATTGCGATCTGATGGAATAGGTAGAGAGTTCTTAAAGATTGAGGCTGGAGGAAGTATACTACCTACCTCACAAGAAACGGTCGATAATAAGCAACACACAGTTTTTCAAGATGGAAAGACTGTTTTTAAATTTGCAGTGTCTAATATGGCAGATGTAAGTGATAAAATAATGAAACGTAATAACCTTACTGGAGATGACGTAGATTATCTTATCGCGCATCAAGCAAATAAGCGTATCATAGACGCTACCTCAAGGCGAATGGGTCTTGATGATGACAAAGTACTTATAAACATACATAGGTATGGAAATACCACATCAGCTACCTTACCTTTGCTGATGAGTGATTACGAAAACCAACTAAAAAAAGGAGATAATATTGTATTTGCTGCCTTTGGCGGCGGATTCACTTGGGGTTCTATTTACTTCAAGTGGGCATATGACTCCAACTAAAACTAAACAAGCTAAATTCAAACACTTATGGATTTAAAAGAAATTCAAAACCTGATCAGATTTGTTGCAAAGTCTGGCGCGAGCGAAGTAAAACTTGAGATGGATGACGTAAAAATCACTATCAAGACTGGCGAAGATGATAAGGCACCTACTACTTTTGTACAGCAAATGCCTGCAATGCAGATGGCACCACAGGCGCCAGCTCCTGCAGCACCTGCTCCTGCTGCCGCAGCACCAGTTGCACCAGCAGCTCCAGCTGAAGACGAAAACTCAAAATATATCACTATAAAGTCTCCTATAATTGGAACTTTCTATAGAAAGCCTGCACCAGACAAGCCTATGTTTGTTGAGGTAGGAAAACAAATCTCAGAAGGAGATGTTCTTTGTGTTATTGAAGCGATGAAGCTTTTTAACGAGATCGAAAGTGAAGTATCTGGAACAATCGTAAAGATTCTTGTAGACGATTCTTCTCCTGTAGAGTTTGATCAACCATTATTCTTGGTAGATCCATCATAATCCCTTGCGGGTATTTTAATCATTGAGGAGGTATTGGGGTAGTACGCTTTCGCGAAAGCGTAATTTTACCACTCAACAGTACGTACCACAATAAAAAATAAACACTATGTTTAAAAAGATACTTATAGCAAATCGTGGTGAGATTGCACTTCGTGTAATACGCACATGTAAGGAGATGGGCATCAAAACTGTTGCTGTTTACTCTACTGCAGATCGTGAGAGTTTACACGTAAAATTTGCAGATGAAGCCGTTTGTATAGGCCCAGCACCTAGTAATGAGTCATACCTTAAAATGTCTAACGTAATTGCTGCTGCTGAGATTACAAATGCAGATGCAATTCACCCAGGATATGGTTTCTTATCTGAAAATGCTAAGTTTTCAAAAATATGTGAGGAGCATGATATCAAATTTATAGGAGCATCTGCAGAGATGATTTCTAAAATGGGAGACAAAGCTACAGCAAAAGAAACAATGAAAGCCGCAGGTGTACCTTGTGTACCTGGATCTGACGGGATTATTGCAGATTTTGAAGAGTGTAAGAAACTAGCTATTGAGACTGGTTACCCAGTAATGCTTAAAGCTACTGCCGGTGGTGGTGGTAAAGGTATGCGTGCCGTGTGGAAAGAAGAAGACCTTCTTAAAGCTTGGGAAGGAGCTCGTCAAGAAAGTGCTGCTGCATTTGGAAATGACGGGATGTATATGGAAAAGCTTATTGAAGAGCCACGCCATATCGAGATCCAGATTGTAGGAGATAGTAATGGTAAAGCATGCCACCTATCTGAAAGAGATTGTTCTGTACAAAGACGTCACCAAAAACTTACAGAGGAAACGCCGTCACCATTTATGACTGACGATCTGCGTGAGCGTATGGGAGATGCTGCTGTAAAAGCTGCCGAATTTATTAAGTATGAAGGAGCAGGTACGGTAGAGTTTCTAGTAGATAAGCATCGTAACTTCTACTTTATGGAGATGAATACTCGTATCCAAGTAGAGCACCCTATTACAGAGCAAGTGGTAGATTACGATTTGATCCGTGAGCAAATACTTGTTGCTGCAGGTGTACCAGTTTCTGGTAAGAATTACTACCCACAACTGCACTCAATAGAATGTCGTATTAACGCAGAAGATCCATATAATGACTTTAGACCGTCACCTGGACGTATTACAAACTTACATGCACCAGGCGGTCATGGAGTTCGTATAGATACGCACGTTTATAGTGGTTATATGATTCCTCCTAATTATGACTCAATGATTGCAAAGTTGATTACTACTGCGCAAACAAGAGAAGAGGCAATTAATAAAATGAAACGTGCTCTTGATGAGTTTGTGATAGAAGGAATTAAAACTACAATACCTTTCCACAGGCAATTAATGGATCACCCAGATTATATAGAAGGTAATTATACCACGAAGTTTATGGAAGACTTTGTAATGAAGCCAGCAGAACAAGAATAGTTTTTTAAAAAAATCTCGATAGTATTATCGAGATTTTTTTTGATTTAAAGTGTAGCCTTTGATCACCTTAATCCAGCACGCAACATTTTCTTTATAATTACTATCTGCCCAAAATGGTAATGTGAGTGTTCTAGTAAACCTAGCAGATTATGCTCATAGCTCCCATATTTTTTTAATACAAATTCTTCCTTTAATTTTTCTTGAGGAAAACTTTTTACTAGTTGAGCACAGCGATGTATTGCCGTATAAAGCTTTTCTTTTTGTGGCTGCCAGGCTGCTTCAGTAGTGATTATGGGAGCATCAAAACTTAAAGAATCCTTAGCAAGAAGTGGTTTGCCCTCTAGCACGTCTCCTACTGCACTTATATAATAGTTTATATGAAATACTAGTTGTGCTATGCTATTGACCCCATAGAGGCTTATGTTTGCCTCTTTGATGGAAACATCATCCAAGTGTTGTGACAGGTGAGATCCGGTCAGATTAGGCCCCGCAATGAACTGCTGTAAGTGTTTGCTTAGTAAATGTGAAGTAGTCATCTGTGTAGCTTTCTGACAAGATATTGTTTATTACGCTTTCGCGAAAGCGTACCTACCAGAAGAAGACTTTATTAATCCCCACAATATTAAGTGTGTTAGTCTAAAAGCTTGAACATTTTTTTAAAGAGTGCTTTGTGAAAAACTATACGCTACCCTTCTTTTTGTATGTTCTTCCATACCATAGTAATATTCCAGTTATAGGTAAAGTGGCTGTAAGTAAACTTATTAAAAATGCTATTATTTTACCTGCGATACCGCCTATGGCTCCTATATGTATGTCATAATTCATTCTCTGAATTTTATCTGCAACACTAGCATTTTTATACGTTCCATAAATACTTGGAGTAGTTAACTCTTCTAGAGTATGTTGATCAAAAAATCTAAAATCTGCATCATAATAGAGCCCCTTACTGTTGGATACTTCCACATATATACTTTCATCTGAAGATTGAGGGTAGTGGAGCTCAAAGGCTTCTGCTTCGGGATTTTCCTTAAGTAATTTGACTATGAGGTAGTCTATAGGTAAGGGTCCTTTAGTGTGTTGGCCACTACTTATGTTTTCTGGAATAATAAACTGAACCTCCTTATCACCACCCGTCGATTTATACACTACATATTTGAGCCAATTGTACGACATCATAGATCCTGTAAAAGCTATAATTAATGCTAAGGAGCAAATGTAAAAACCTACGACTGTGTGCAAATCAAAGTTTTTGCGCTTCCACCTCGTTGTTTTTTTCCAGTCAAACCGTATGCGTTGTTTAATATTTTTACGCTTTTTAGGAAGCCATAAGATAAATCCCGAAATAATTATGGCAATAAATAGTAGTATGGATGCCCCAACCACTTGCTCTCCTATATCTTTAGGTAACCATAGGCGCATATGTCCTTTGAGTATAAAAGCAAAGAAACCTGTAAGGTGATTGTCTACTTGAATAACCTCACCAGAATAAGGGTTGAGAAAGACGCTTTGATAGAATTCTGGTTCGGCATCATAAAATATTACTTCTACAGCGTTACCAGCTTTTTTAAATACGGTTCCGTGCACTGTGTTTTCTGGAAATACTTCTTGTGCAAGCGTCTTTGCCTCGGTAGGAGTAATAATAGGAGTATCTTGGGGTGTGACCGTTTTATAATCATCATAAAGCTGCTCAATCTCCTCTCTAAAAGCCCAGCAGCACCCTGTAATAGCAACTATAAAAACAACTATACCTGTAGCTAGACCAAGTATTTTATGAATTTGAAATATGATTTTTTTGTTAGTCATTATCAGAAATTTAAAAAAGAGGACATGACCAGGTGGTCATATCCTCTTTAGTGGGCTAATTAAAAATTATATGAAATGTTTGCCATTACTGCTCTTGGCGTTTGTGGGTTGATGGTTGTCCAGCCTTTATAATATTCTTTATTAAAAGCATTATTAACCTTTAGACCTATCCTATATTTATCTGCTTGGTAGAAAATTGAGGCATTTGCAATGATATAACTTGGAAGTGTAAACGTTCCCGTTGATGCATAGTTTATTGCAAGTCGCTCACTAGCTCCATTAAATCCTAGGCCTATACCAAAGCCATCAAAACTTCCTTCATGAAATTCATAATTTGTCCAGAAGTTATAAAGTGTTTCGGGTCCAGCTTCTAGTGGTCTACGGTTGAGAATTTCGGCGTTATCAGAGGCTGTGGTTTCACTATCATTATTACTGTACCCGGCTCTTATATTTAATCCTTTTAGCGGATTTGCATTTATTTCAATTTCAAAACCACTACTTGTAACTTCTCCGCCTTGAATTTTATTGAATGGCGAGGACGGATCAGTAATCACGCGGTCTTTTACCGTAATATCATAGTAGCTTAGGGTAGCGTTAAGCTTATTATTAAAAAGGTTTGTTTTTAAACCAAACTCGACTTGATTAGCTTGTTCTGGATCAAAAGTTTGTAGAGTTTGCGGTCCATCTTCTGGATTTCCTACGAGTTGTGGAGCTACGTTTGTAAAACCATTCTGGTAGTTCCCAAATACGGAAAGAACATCTTTTATAGGTTGATATAATAGGCCGAACTTAGGCGAGAGTGTAGTTTGGTTATAATCATCATCTGCATTTGCTAGATCACCTTCATTATCAAAATGGTCTAATCGTAATCCCACCATCGCAGATAGCGATTCCGTTAGGTTGAGTACATCAGATGCGTATAGACTGTAGATGTGGTATTTTGATTTGATGTTACTTACACCTTGAGTTGCAATTGCCGCATCTACTGCAGATGTTGATAACGGAAACGGTGTGTCTTCAACATCTGCCGTAAATGGATTGTCATTATTAATTCCGCCATCTGGAGTTACATTACCATAAAAAGCATAACCTGAGCTATTGTTAGTTTCTGTTGCATTGAAGTAATCAATACCTATTACCACTCTGTTTCTAAGAGATGCTACTTTAAAATCACCTACAAAATTCTGTTGTATATCTGTAGTCTGGGTGTTAGCATTTTGTTTATTGATAAATCGAGAGAATGTATCATTACCAAGAATGCCAAAGTCAAATAAGTACGAGTAATATCCCTTTGTAGATGTAGCGCTTCTAGATAACAAGGTTTGTGATTGCCATGATTCAGATAACTTATAGTCCATCTCAACCCTATAATTTTGTGTAGGGTTTTCTAGAGTAAGCTCGTTACTTGTAAATGATAATTTGTTATTGTATTCTAATTCATCAAGATTAGATGCTTGGGTAGGGGCGCTTCTATTTAAGAATAGAAATGTTGGGTTTGTTTGTTCTGCTTGAGTAATTTCTCCATAAAAAGAAAACGACAGTTTATTATTTACTTTATATGATAGAGAAGGGGCAACAAAAAATGATTTTCTAAAACCTGCATCTTGAAAGCTTTGTTCAGTAGTATATGCTGTATTTAGTCTAAAGTATAGATTGTCATCCTTACTTAGAGGAGTATTAAAATCACCTACGATCTGATTGAGTCCGTAGCTTCCAGAAGTAAAAGATAATTCTCCACCAGTCCCTGCGTATGGTTTTTTAGTAACTACATTTATAAGGCCTCCATAGGAACTTACTGCATTGCCAAAAAGTGTAGCAGAGGGACCTTTTAAGACTTCTATGCGCTCTATGTTTGCAGGGTTTATAGTTCCATTTGTAAGACCCGGTAATCCATTAACTAACTGTGGTTGCACAGAAAAACCTCGTAAGGAAAAATACCCTGCACCATCACCACCACGTCCTGTAGAAGTCCATAACTGTTCGACACCTGTAGCATTTTTAAGGGCATCGTCAAAGTTTGTGATTACTTGAGATTTTAATAATTCATTTGTGATAGTACTATAGACTTGCGTGTTTTCAATGTCCTTTAGAGGTAGTTTGGAAACGTAAGCAGTTTTCTTTCTTGAAAATTTATTGCGTCGTTCTCCTTCTAAAATCACTTCAGAAAGGATTTCGTTTCCTTCATACACCGTGATTGTGTCCAAGGTAGTACGTAGATTATTTGCTACTGTTACTGTAAATTCTTTTGTTTTAAAACCTAGATATGAGATTGTAAGAACATGAGTTCCATCACTCACATTTTTAATAATAAATGTTCCATCATTTCCTGTTTGTGCCCCTTGTTTTGATGTGTTGAGGGTAGCATTAACACCGTATAGATGAGATTGATTTGCATCTACAACAGTGGCGGTGATTGAGCCTTGTTGAGCAATAGCCATATTTGTAAGCAATATGAGGCTTAAGATTGGTAAAAATTGTTTCATTGTTTTTATTTAGACTTAATATAAATAGTAAATTTGATGCAAACATATTCATGTCTTTTTAAATTACCAAATTATTTATAATAATTCTAAATAGTATTTTTAGCGTCGATTTGTAATCGATGCTTTATCGAGTAGTTATAAAAGTTTATTTGCAATGATTTGAGTCCAGAATTGTGGAGGGAAGGTGATAATTAACCTCTAGAATATGAAGTTGACGGCATCAGGAATTTGCGTTACAAAATTGCCCGCCACTATTAAGAGTAGGCGGTGATCAAAAAATATTCCCTCATGAATTATTTTGTCACAAGCTTAAAGCGAAAATGTTATAGTGTGCGTAAGATTTTTTCCATAGAACGACCTCTGGCTAGTTCATCAACTAGTTTGTCAAGGTATCTAACTTGTCGAGTAAGATCGTTCTCTATTTCTTCAATACGATAACCGCAAATAACTCCTTTGATAAGCTGAGCATTAGGATGAAGTGATGCATTTTTAAAAAATGTAGTAAACGTTGTTTTTGTGTTTATATGCTCGTCAAGCTCAGATTTGCTATATCCCGTTAACCACATAATTACCTTATGCAACTCTTCTTTAGTCCTACCTTTTTTCTCCACTTTAGCAACATAGTGAGGATACACAGATGAAAACGTCATGATTGCTATACGGTTATTATGTGCAGGTGTAGTTTTCATAATTTGCCGGAGATTTGAAAAAAATATTAAAACAGATTTGAAAATTTACATTACTGATACAACATATACCGTGGCGGTACTAAGCCATTAAGTCTTAATGCAACTAGCATTTGTGCCCTGTGATGGGTTATGTGATCTGTGAGGATAAGTAACACTTGGCGCTTTGTGCGTTGCAGATTGCCGTAGGCTACTGTGTCATTTAATTGGGTTGTATCAAGCTCTTGGATTAATTTGACGGTGTGTTCAAAAGTCTTGTTTACAGCAGCGATCATTTCCTCCTTAGTTTTGGAAGCAACTTTAAGTTCGTTGTCTGTCTCCCAATTTCTTGCTGGACGACCATTTAAAAGTGATTCGCTATGCCAATCCATTGCCCATGCAATGTGCATTAAGTTTTCTTCAAAACTGCTAGATTCAGGCGTCACTCTGTAGTCGTAGTTCTTACTAGGCATTACTTCTGCAACGAGATTGAGATATTTTTGGGATTTTTCTAAACGCTGTATATAGTCATTTATGAAATTAGTTTCTTGAGCATATAACAAGGTGTCGCTGGCACTAAAACATAAAATGATTGATAAGATAAAAAGTTGTCTCATAGTATTCACTATTTTCTACAATATAACCACCAATTCATATCCCTAGTGACCTCAAATCCTAATCTTTTATATAATGGGATTGCAAGGTTTCCTTTATTGGTATGTAAAATGGCTGTTTTGTTTTCTTTTAAAATCTCTTGAGCGTTGTAAGCAATGAGCTGACTAGCTAGTTTTTGCTTGGTGTAATCTGGATGGGTAACTACTGAGCTTATTTCTACAAACAGATTGGTTTGCATGCGTTGTCCAGCGATGGCAACTAGTTTATCGTTTTTAATAATTCCATAGAAATTGCCCATTTCAAAGCTTCGTTTTTGATAGAAGCCAGGCATTACTAACCATATGAGCTCATAAACCTCATCAATATAAGACTCATCCAATAAGATAATCTCTTCTGTGATTGCAACGCCACTTAACTCTTTCAAGACCATCTGGCAACCATCAATTTTTCTATTTAGAACAATCTTTGTGTCATCTATTTGGGGCGTTTGGTTTTCTGAAACAAAGAAGAAATCTTTTCTGGTCTTTATATATTCCCTAGAAGCGCTTGCAGTCTTCGGCTCATCAAAGAAAGCCCCAAACGTACATACCGTAGGATTATAAAACAGAACACCATCAAAAGTAACTGCAAACTTTTTATGTGTTTCACATAAAGAATACCAGACAGGATTTTCTAGTTGCTGAGGTAGGGTTGTCATTATTTTAAATGAGACTATATTATTTTATTATTGATCAATAGTGATTTTGATAGATGGTTACAGCTGAAAATAAAACGATTTTCAAAGATTTTATATCTTTTAAAGATAACATATCAAGCTTTACCTTGAATGAGAATTAGGTTTGATTTTAGGAACTACGTCTACTGTTCATGTTCGTTTAGCTTTGCTAGAAACCAAAAAAAACCACCACAGTTTCCTGAGGTGGTCTTTTGAAATATCACATTTTCGCGAAAGCGTAATAAAATAGTTACGCTACATTTTGATCATTATTCACATAATCCATAAGGTCTACATCATTACCTAGTAGTACTTGGGTAGGGTTGATACGACCTGCTTCTGGTCCGTTTTCTAACTTAAGTACGCCACGAGGACATACAGCGCTACATACACCACAACCTACACAACTAGAACGTACGATGTTTTCTCCTTTCTGAGCATATGCACGTACATCAATTCCTTGCTCACAGTAGGTAGAACAGTTACCACAAGAGATACATTGTCCTCCGTTTGTAGTAATTCTAAAACGAGATTTAAAACGTTGTACAAACCCCAAGTAAGCTGCTAGTGGGCATCCAAAACGACACCATACTCGGTTACCAAAAATAGGATAGAAACCAGTCCCGATTACTCCTGCAAACCAAGCTCCTATCAGGAAGCTGTACGTGTCCTTTATCCACTGCGAGTTGATTCCTAAAAAAGCTTCTGCACCCGTAAAATAACAGTATAATGTGACGAGTGTCATCACTAGTGAAAACACGAGAACCGAGTGTATGAGCCAGCGCTCAAGCTTCCAGGCTTTCATAGATTTATTAGAATGCTGGCGGTAGGGATCACCAAGAGTTTCGGCAAGGCCTCCACAACCACAAACCCAGCTACAGTACCATCTTTTTCCAAAGAAGTAAACCATTACCGGTACAATCACTAGTGTAAGCACAATACCCCATACGAGGATGAATATACCTAAACCACCACTCTGAGTAAGTGTGTCGAGATTCCACTCAAAGAAGAAATCATAATCTAGTGGGAATGCGTTTTTAAAATCATAACCAGGCTTTCCTAAACTTGCCATAATCTCAGGGATAAGAAAGGCAAATACAATCTGAAAGAATAGTACAGAGGTAGTACGTACAATCTGGTATTTATTGTGACGGTATTTTATATACATACGCACCGCCATCGTTACCATAATCACACAGTATAAAAAGCCATATACAAACCACTGGCTCGCATCTCCACCATTAAGCGCATTACTTATGGGGTCGAGTATGAATGTCCAGTTTACCACATAGTCTGCATTAAAATAAAGCACGAGATAAAATAGCACGAGGTACACAAGTACCAGCCAGGCAATCCATCCTCTATTGGTTGCTGCCTCGTGATATACGTGGTCATTTTTGATACCTGGTTTGCCTAATAACACGAGATTAGGAAAAATGAACATAAGAGCTCCTAGTATCCCTAGCCCAAAGGTTAAGAACCACATAAGCCCTTTGTTTTCTACTATAAATCCTGTTCCGGCTTTTTTGGCTAGTGAGAAGCTAAAGGCTTGAAAGTCTTTATCATTTATTCTGTACTGATATTGTTCTCCTTTTTTATCCCACTCCTTTGCCGCATCATATTTTGCAATTTGTTCATCATAGTAGTCATTGTTTTGAGCAAGGGCATCTCTTACGGCACCTGTAAAAGCAAATGTGCCTAGTTTTTTACCCACTACGTTATCTGAGATTTTTTGAGCTACTAGCTCACTTTTAATTCCTTTTTCAGAAATAAAGGAATCAAGTTGTTTTTGTTGTAAGGTGAAGTCTCCCATAAAGATGGAAGCTGTCCAGATGGCAAGCCCAGTAATAAAGATCACCAAGCCTAGGTTTTTAATAATTTTCATAAGTATAAGTCGTTAGGTTGGTTATGCAAAAATTCTTTTCCAGCTTTTCTTTTTGGGACTAAGTGATGTCTCGTATGCAGCATTATAAGCATCTAGAATATCCTTCTCATAATGGCTATAAAACTCAGGATCAAAGTTTGCATCTTTAAGATGCTCTAGCACATAATCTGTTGTGCGTCCCTCAGTAAGCCAGCGGTCAAATAGCTCGTGACGTAGCCTGATACCAAAGTTATTTATACCCACAAACTTGCGAGTACCCTCTTGCATCTCTATAGTGATACACTTGTTATCATCCTTATGCATCCAGTGAAAGTGTGTATTGCCTTCTTTAGGTTTTGAGAACACCCATCCATACGTCTGGTACTCTATATCCATAAATTTTGCACTGTTAAACCAGTGACCAGGGTTATAGGCAGTAGGGTTTCCAGTTAATGTCTGAGCAAGTGCTTCTCCCATCATTCTGCCCGTATACCAGACAGCCTCAATGGGTCTACGACCGTTTATACCCTCGTGTTGCTCTGCACAATCACCTATGGCATAAATATCTTTTATATTAGTCTCCAGCATAGGGTTTACCTTAATACCTCGGCCTAACTCAATACCGCTATCTTTTAAGAAAGCCACATTAGGAGACACACCAGCGGTAAGCCCTACTACGTTGCAGGCGATTTCTTCTCCTGTCTCTTTTATAGTAACAGCGCGCACTTTACCATTATCATCTGCTAGAATACTATCTAGATTAAAGCCTAAACGTAAATCTACGTGGTGAGATTTAATGTGTCTGTTAATCATCTCGCTTTCTCCTTGTGGTAAAACGCCATTCCAGAAACTGTTTTCTCTTACTAAAAATGTGACCGGTATATCACGCGTGAGCAGCATCTCTACCATCTCAATACCTATAAGACCGCCACCTACTACTACGGCACGTTTACAGGTTTCTTTATCTGGAGCATTTGCCTCTAGCATATCTAGATCTTGTTTTGAGTACAACCCTTGTACACCATCTAGATCTTGCCCTGGCCAGCCAAATTTATTAGGTTTTGACCCTACCGCAAGCACCAGCTTATCATAACTCATTTTTTCACCACCAGAAAGTAGTAATTGTTTGTTTTCATGATCTACAGTCTCTACGAAATCGCGTTTAAGATCAATACGGTTTTTCTTCCAGAAGTAATCTTCATACGGTTTTGTGTGCTCATATTTCATATGTCCCATATAGATGTACATAAGCGCTGTGCGAGAAAAGAAGTGATCTGTTTCGGCAGAAATGATGGTGATCTTTTTGTCAGAAGCTTTGCGGATGTGACGGGCGGTTGTAACGCCAGAAATCCCGTTGCCTATAATGACGATGTGTTCTTCCATAGAGGTTGGTTTTATATAATTTTCACCTAAGTAAAAATTAAGAAATGTATGGTTGTTGTTGTCCCGCTTTCGCGAAAAAATCTTTTTGTTACCCTTTCGCGAAAGCAAAATATATAGTAGTCTAAACAAGCATATTAAAACTTGTTTCTATGAGATAACATATCCTTGGGTCGTTTTAAAGATAACAAACTTAACGGGATGCTGTCTATTTAGAATTTATCTAAATGCAGAAAGTGCTGTAAGGAAAATTTGATGCTCATTATGGAGCGTTACAGACTACATATTTTAAATTTTTAATGATCTGGTTGTAAGTCTCTTTATTTGAGCTCGACCGATTGTGCAGAAAAAGTTTACTTATGAAATCAATTACCAACCTCGCACTACTTCTTGTAATCACCTTGTCAAGTGTGCATATCCAAGCTCAAGATACTGCATCATTTTTTGCTGATGCAGATACTTTTTTTAAGGCAAACGTAAAAAACGGTTTAGTTAATTATGCCGCTGTAAAGGCAAACCCGCAAGCGCTAGATGAGCTATTAGAAAATGCAGCATCTATATCTGTAAGCACATCTGATGCGGCAACGTATCAATCGTTTTGGATTAACGCATACAATCTAGCAGTAATAAAAGGAATCACAGAGAAATATCCGGTAAAGCAACCACTATCTATAAAAGGTTTCTTTGATAAAAACACCTTCAAGTTAGGCGGGACAAATATCACTTTAAACGATATAGAAAATAAGAAGTTAAGAGCACAATTTCCAGGTGAACCTCGTTTTCACTTTGTGCTAGTATGTGCAGGACTAGGATGTCCTCCTATCATCAATGAGGCATATACACCAGCCAAATTAAAATCACAATTACAACGCCAGACTACGCTTGCTTTAAATAATCCTAACTTCATTAAAGTGAAAGGAAATAAGGTGCAGATTTCTCAAATATTTGAATGGTATAAAGAAGATTTTGTACGCAATGGTACAGAGATAGATTTTTTAAATAAATACCGGAAAGAGGCTATTTCTAGTGATGCAAAGCTGTCATACTACCCTTATGACTGGACACTTAATGATACTAAATAATAATTTCTAGTACATTAGAGCTGGTATAGATTACTTGCTATAACTCCTTTAAAATTTACCTACTACAACTACTCGATACCTGTCGAGGTAGATAACTATTGACTTAAAAAGCCGTTCTCACCAGATAGTATTAAACCCTAGCCGTCTGGTGTATGACGCACAAACAAATAATCAAAAACAACTACAATGAAAAAAACAATCCTACTAGTCGCTTTAATGCTTATTGCAGCAACTTCTTTTGCACAAGATGATACAGAAAACCTTGAAGACGGAGGCTCTGTAATACAGACACTCACACCTTCTAAACTTATCTCAAAAGGGCAATTTGATATCAAATGGTTTAATAATCTTTACACAGAAACAAAAGATACCTTTGGCGAAAATGGTGAAGATCGTGATATCCCAAGAAATAATTTCTTTACCTCAACACTTGAAGTGTACACTGGTGTTTCAAATAATAATAGAGTAAACGTAGGATTGATTCTAGAGGCCAGATCCAGCACTATAGGAGGTCGTGATGCTTTTGATGTTTTTAAATTTGATGGTGAGCGAGGTACTGCTCGTAGTGGTCTTACTTCTATTGCACCATCTGTAAAGTTTGTTCCGTTTAGTAAAGTAAATAACTTCTCTATCCAGAGTTCGTTTTTTATTCCTCTAGTAGATAATGAGACAGAAGAAGGTGTTTTTCTTGATCAAAAAGGATTTACATGGCAAAACAGATTTTTCTTTGATCATACTTTTGCAGGAGGAGACTGGCAACTATTTGCAGATTTGAATTCTGAGCTCAACTTTGGAGATGATGAGGATAGTTTTGCAAATGATAGTTTGCGTCTTACTCCTGGATTGTTTTTAAGTTATTTCCCAAGTTCGAAATTTACAGTATTAGGCCTTGTACAGCACTCACAACTTCTTGACCTAGGAAACGAATTCTCACAAGACTTTACAGCTGTAGGCGGTGGGGCAAAATATCAACTTACAGATGCTCTTAATCTTGAAGCGTTATATACAAACTTTGTAAGAGGAAACGATACTGGATTAGGGCAGACTTTTAACCTAGGGTTGAGAGCAGTTTTTTAACATATAGCTAGAGCGCTTAGGTTCCCCTAATCTAAGCTCTTTACGAGTGCAATGTATATTTATTTACGTTAACTACAATGAGTATACAGCACACTATGATAGACCTTGAGAGTTACCCAGCTCTTAGGGTCTTATTGCTTTTACGTAAATTCTTATAGCTACTATGATTTTCAAATTTTAATCATAAACATATATCTTTAAGTCAAAAAATAAGTAGATGAAAAATATTATAGGATGTTTCTTTTTATTGATTTGTCTACAAGCATGTACCGCTCAAAAAACAGAAGAAAAGAAAATCAACGGGGTGAGTTTTGTTGCAAATCGTAATCCGGTAGATAGCACTCATATAAGCCCTGTACAACGTATAAATGCAAACTATGCTGCGGTAATGCCGTTTGGGTTTGTGCCACAAATGGACAAGCCGCAAATTGTTTATAATACAGATAGGCAGTGGTATGGTGAGACCAGAGAAGGAGGTCGCAATTATGTGTCAGAACTTCATAAAGCAAATATTGATGTAATGGTAAAACCTCAGATATGGATACGTCGTGGTGAGTTTACTGGTTACCTCAAGATGGAGACAGAAGAGGAGTGGCTGGCACTTGAGCAATCGTATCGTGATTTTATAATGGATTATGCCACACTGGCGCAAGAGGAAGGAGCAGCTATATTTTGTATAGGTACAGAGCTAGAGCAATTTGTAACAAACAGACCAGATTTTTGGGCGCAACTTATTATTGATATAAGAAAGGTGTACAATGGTAAACTTACGTATGCTGCAAACTGGGATGAGTATAAGAAAACCCCATTCTGGAGCCAACTAGACTACATAGGGATTGATGCTTATTTTCCTGTTTGTGATGATCAAACGCCATCTGTGGAGTGTGTTACAGCTGGATGGCAACGATGGAAGGAGGAGATGTCCGCTTTCGCGAAAGCGGAAAACCGCAAAGTGATTTTTACAGAATTTGGTTACCGCTCTGTAGATTATACGGGCAAAGAACCTTGGAAGGCAGATAGGTCTATGACCACCGTAAATCTTGAAGGACAGGCACAAGCGACGCAAGCTCTCTTTAATACAGTATGGGATGAAGAGTGGATGGCAGGAGGATTTATCTGGAAATGGTTTATAAAACATGATGAGGTAGGAGGTCCAGAAAACAACCAGTTTACACCTCAAAATAAACCAGCCGAAGCTGTAATAAGACAGCATTATGGTAAGTATTAAATAGGATGCTCATCATTTAATTAAGTAAATAATGGCGTGTTGCGCAATGATTGTGCATTACTTTCGACCAACGTTTTTAATATAGCTATAGCCTTTATGAAATATTTCTCCCTCGTCTGCGCTCTGTTAATGACTTCATTTCTTTTTTCACAAGAACCTATTATAGAAGAAATCACTTTTGAGGGATTAAAACGTGTAGATGAATCTTTATTGAGAAGGCTTATTAAAGTAAAATCACAAACGGCATATGACTCTATTAAAGTCGCAACAGATATTGAGCGTTTAAATAGACTACCAGCCATTGCAAATGCAACCGTTGTTCAAACTAAACTTACAGACAGCACGTACAAACTCACCTATAAGATTGTCGAAAATTTTACCATTATCCCAGGATTGCGCATCTCTGAGGCAAACGATGGTAGTTTTGCTTTTCGCGTAAGCGCATTCGAATTTAATTTTCTTGGTCAAAGTCAGATACTTGGTGGCTTTTATCAGCGGGATGTTTTTGACTCTTATGGAGCTTACTGGGAAGCACCTTTCTTAATTACTAACAAATTGGGCTTAGGTGTCAACTATATTAAAAATGTGACTTTTGAACCTGTTTACTTAGGTGAAACTCCTATAAACTACAAGAAAGATGATGTAGGTGCAGAGGTTTATGGATTGTATGAAATAGATTTTCACAACAAGGCAGAGTTAGGAGTGAGAGTATACAAAGAATCTTACGACATCGATGATACGGAGGTGCAAAGTGTACTGCCAGCAGTACTTGATGCAAATAAAGTATCCCTACGCGGAGAGTATGAGACTAATTTTTTAAACATCACGTATCAATATGTAGAGGGAGTGCGCAATCTTCTTGATGTGCGTTATATTTTAGGCGGTGATGGTCTCTTAGAAGAAGGGCTTGTAGCACAAAATGCAACAGAGTATTTTAAAAAAGTAGGCACAAAGGGTAATTGGGCAAGTAGACTACAGCTAGGGTATGCTTCTTATAACGAATCTGAGTTTGCTCCTTTTACGGTTGATAATCAGTTTAATCTTAGAGGAGCAGGTAATGATATTGATAGAGGGACATCCTTTGTCTTTGTAAATACAGAATATAGGCACACACTTATAGAAAAGGATTGGTTTGTACTTCAAGGAAATGCTTTTGTAGATGCTGGGTCAATACGAAGTCCTAGAGAGGGTTTTGATGATCTAGCGAGTATCAATAATGTAGAGTTGTACTCTGGTTTAGGAGTGCGCTTTATACATAAACGTATCTTCAACGCTGTCATTAGGTTGGATTATGGAGTAGGACTTGGAGCAACTCAAAATCGCGGACTTGTATTTGGGATAGGGCAGTATTTTTAATGTAAGAGAATATGTTGATTATGAGATAACCCAATTATAAAGCATAGTAAATCCTACAGTACATGAAATACTTTTGGTTATACATTTTACTTATGTTGTATTGCTCTATGAGTAATGCGCAAGAAGGCTTTGTGGATCATTTTACCATTCATGGCAACAAAAAACTTAAGACCTCTTTTATCAAGTTAATTAGTGATTTGCGTGTAGATAGTCCTTTAGATTCTACAATGCTAGAGGTAGATATCATTAGACTCAAAAGATTGCCAGCAGTACGGCACGCATATTATCAAGTGATTCCTTCTTATGATAATTATGAAGTTCGCTATTATATTGAAGAGAATATAACAATAAACCCTCAGCTTAATGTCTATACTACTAACGATGATGAATTTGCCTTTAGAATAGGTGTATACGAGTTCAATACCTTAGGTAGAAATATAGCCTTCGGAGGATTTTATCAACGAGATATTTTTAATTCTTATGGAGTGAATCTTAGAGCTCCATTTTTATTTAATAATAAGTTCGGGATTGCGGTCAATGCGCAGCGATTAACCACGCAGGAGCCAGTTTTTCTAGAAGAAGGAACTGCAGATTATAAGTACAGCAATACCTCCTTTGAAGTATTAGGATTATATGCCATAAACTTTAAACATCGGGTAGAGGCAGGTGTAAATCTATTTAATGAGAAGTATGATTACCTAGCAGGCGCTACATCTGCAGGGGTTCCTCAGGAGTTTAATGTAGATAAGGTACTTCTTAAAGGTATTTATGAATATAACGCACTAGATTATTACTACCAGTATATATCTGGCTTTAAAAGTACATTTAATGTGCAGCATGTGATGGCAAATGATCGCAGATTACCAGATTTTACAATATGGTGGAATGACTTTCAATATTTTACTAGAGTAGGGGATAAGGGTAACTGGGCAAACAGATTACGAGTAGGCCTAGCATCTAATGCAGACTCGCCATTTGCACCATTTTCTGTTGATAATAATCTAAATATAAGAGGCGTAGGTAATACAATAGACCGTGGTACAGGAGTAATTGTACTTAATACTGAATATAGATATACCCTATTAGATAAAGAATCATTTGTATTACAAGGAAATGCCTTTGTAGATGCTGGATCTTGGAGAAATCCAGGTGGAGATTTTGATGATTTTGGAGATGACCAAAATCTTAGAGTGTATCCTGGGCTAGGACTGCGTTTTACTCACAAAAAGATTTTTAATGCTACTTTTAGAATAGATTATGGATATGGAATAACCCCAAACTCCACTAGCGGATTGGTATTTGGAGTAGGGCAGTATTTTTAAAAATATTAGACCTGTAGATGTTTTGTAGAGGTGGAGTGTCTGCTATTTAAATGCTGCAAATTGCGCAGGATTGTACGCTTAAAAAGAGTGATGTCATATGGTTTTACGATAATATCTGTAAGCCCAGCATTGTAAATTTTGTAACGCATTTCTTTAACCTCTACCGCAGTAAGTGCTATTATAGGGATGTTAGTATTAAAACGTCTAATCTCCTTTGTGGCCTCTAATCCATCTTTTACAGGCATATTGATATCCATAAGGATAAGATCATACTCGTTATCTCTAGCATATTCTACAGCTTCTTGACCATTATTTGCAATGCTGCAGGTTACTTCAAGCTTCTCTAATATTTTCTTTGTGACTATTTGATTAATACGGTTATCGTCTACAATAAGGATACGTTTGTTTTTGAGTTGTTTATCATCTATAATAATTATGGGGTCGACAATTAATGATTCATTTGATATCTCAAAGTCTAGCGTAAAGAAAAATGTAGATCCTTCTCCTTCTTTACTTGATAAGTGTATCTCTGCTCCAGAAAGTGCTAGTAGTTTTTGTACAATAGGAAGGCCTAATCCAGTACCTTGATAAGTATAGTGCCTTGAGCTTACTTGAGAAAATTCATCAAATATACTTTGTTGTTTTTCTTCTGGAATTCCTATTCCCGTGTCTTGAATTGTAAAGTGAATACTCGCCTTTTGATCATTAAGACCAGACGCTTCAAGTAATATGTAGATGTCCCCATTTTCTGTAAACTTACAAGCATTTCCCACTAAGTTCATTAGTATTTGAGAAAGCCTTGTAGCATCTCCTTTTACAAATTCGGGAACGTTATCATCAATGTTAATATGAATGTTATTCTTGTTTTGCTGGCGCATGTATTCAAAAGAAGAAACGATATTCCTAATAAAATCTCTTGTATTAAAAACTTCATTATTTTCTATAAATGTTTTTGAATCAATCTTATTGATTTGAAGTACATCGTTTATGAGTGCAAGAAGATAGTCTGCAGAGAACTTAAGAGACTTAAGATCTTGCTGATGTGACTTTAATTTTGGGTCATCCATAAGGATAGTACTGAGTCCTATAACTCCATAGAGAGGAGTCCTCAACTCATGGCTCACCGTTGAAAAAAAGGCCGTCTTAGCTTTTGTAGACTGCTCAGATTCATTCTTTGCCGTAAGATATTCTATGTTTTTTTCAGTTAGACTTTTTACATAATTCTTCTTGCTTCTATACATTCTATAGAGTAAAACTAAGAGAAGAACACTTGATGCGGTAACAACAATTAGAAATTTATTCCAGTTTATTTGGCTGCGTACAATTTCTGCTTGTAACCTATTTTTTAATTCATTTCTCTCAATGTTTTTTTTGTATTCGGCTACTTGAAAGTTTGCAGCTATTTTTTGAGATTCTTCATTCTGATATTCGTCTGTAGTTTCTTCATACAAATTTTGATACTTCACTCCATACTCATAAGCTTCCTTATATCGCTTTTGACCGTAAAGACTCAAACTGTAAGTAAGATAACTATCTGCAAGTTCAAAACTAGACCCTTGCAACAAGGTGTCCTTTAAAATTTTGGTTATATGATAATCTACTTTTTTGTATTTTTTTTCATGTAAATAATAAATAGCCCACTGATTTTCAAGATTTGCTTTGAGACCATTTGATAAATGAGCTTTTAATTGATCGGCCTTTTTTAGATATTTTAATGACTTATCAAATCGCTCATGCTCTTGTAGGGTAAGTACGGTATTTAGATAAGCATTACTTAAGTTAAGTGAATCTTTTAAGTCTCTAAAAACTACAATAGACTTATCGTGGTATTGAAGCGCTTTATTAATTGAGGACTCTGAGTAACCATAAAGATTTGCAAGATCCATATAGGTGAGGCCTAAGCCTAGACTATCTTGAGAAAGGCTAGCATACTCTTGAGACCGTTCAAAGCTTTCTCTAGCTTGTATAGTGTCTTGTAAGATTAAGTAGTCATAGCCTAAATATCTAAAGCCACTTTGTAAATAATCTGTATCATTTATTTTTTTTGCTTCTTCAACGATTCTAACGTTAAGCTCAAGGGATTTACTATAGTTATTAGCCTCGTAATAGGTAGCAGAAGAGTCCATCAGACGCTCTAATCTTTCTTTTATTTTCAAGCTGTCAATCTGTGCAGTTCCTATAGAACTGGACATAATTAGGATTAAAAAAAAAGTAATTCTCTTCATTTCAGTTGCTTAATCTATGACAATATACAAAACATAAAGAATAATTGTATTTAATCGTTTATTCCAAATCAAGAAATAAGAAAAATCCTACAAATTATGATTAGTAAGTTAAGACTATCTCAATTAATAATGACTTAACGTTCTCATACACTGGCACTAGATATATTTGTGACTAATTTAAACCAAAAATAATGTCAATTCTAACCATCATTTTAAGTATTATATTTCCACCACTTGCTGTAGCACTTACAAAAGGCGCTGGCAAGGATTTAATCATAAATATTATTCTCACTTTATTAGGCTGGTTACCAGGAGTAATACATGCATTTTATGTGAATAGTAAGTAGTAAAATTTTAGTATATAGTAGGGGATGCGTGAAAATGCATCCCCTTTTTTGTTTTACAGTAATTCCTATTTATAAGCGGACTAACTAGGTTTTAATTGTTGTTACGCTTTCGCGAAAGCGTAATTATTAAATTCAAAACATTTACAGCAGCAATATAATTAGAGTAAAAAACAAACCTTCATGTTCAATTTTTCGTAAGTTCACAGACTAACCAGTGACTCTTATGAATTACTTGCGCCAGCTAGGGATTACCTTTTTCTGTATGTTAACAATTACAATACATGCACAAGAAGAAAAATTACGTCCTTTTGATCTTGAAGCAGACTTTTTTTACGGTACAATATTAGAGCATAATCCAGATATTTCGCATCTAATAACGGAGCATCCGCAAGGGATAATGCTTGCCTATAATAGAAAGACGTATGGGTACGAGGCCTGGGAACGGCGCTACAATTTTCCAGATGTGGGCTACACTTTTGTCTATCAAGATATGAAAAATGAAAATCTAGGGGAATTGTATAGTGCTTATGCACATTATAACTTTTACTACTGGAAGCGTAGATTGCAGTTTAGAATAGGGCAAGGAGTTGCAATTGCCACAAATCCATATGATAGAGAGACTAACTTTATAAATAATGCTTACGGTACCACTGTGTTGAGTAGTACCATGCTTAAATTTGGTTTCAAGCAGGATAATATCTTTAAAAATATAGGAGTACACGCAGGGGTTACCATTATACACTACAGTAACGCCAACCTTAAAGCGCCTAATAACTCCACAAATACTTGGGCATTTACTGCGGGGATTAATTATTTTCCAAAAGCAAATGAGTTTCCAGATTACATCCCACTAGGAGAAAAAACAGCATACTCAGAGCCTATACATTATAATCTAGTTGTGAGTGGTGGTGCAAATCAAAGTGATATAAATAATTCTCCACGATACGGATTTTTAACCCTTACGGCATTTGCAGATAAGCGTATAAATCATAAATCTAGTTTTACAGCAGGTGTAGATGCTTTTTTTGCAAATTTCTTAAAAGAGCTTATTCGTTATGAGTCTATTGCTTTTCCTGAGGGAGAAGTGACAGGTGATGAAGACTGGAAACGCTTTGGGGTTTTTATAGGTCATGAGTTACATTTTAATGAACTTTCATTTGTATCCCAGCTCGGGTACTATGTGTATTATCCGTACGATTTTGAAGGAAGGTTTTATAATCGATTAGGGCTCAAAAGAACTTTTGGAGATCACTTTTCTGGAAGCATGGTTGTAAAAGCACACGGCGCAAAAGCAGAGGCAGTAGAATTTGGATTAGGATATAGATTTTAATGATGAAAAATAAATATTTAATAGTAGTGTTGTTGCCAGTGATGATGTGGTTTGCATCTTGTGATACTGAGGATACATTGTCATGTCTTAAAACAAGCGGTTCTATAATTACTGAGGAATATGACCTAGCGAGCTTTGATAGTATTATTGTTTTTGAACGTGTGCAGTTAGTTGTAAAAGATGCTCCAGAGATATCAGTAATACTTGAGACTGGAGAAAACCTGCTAGAAGATTTTGAAGTGTATGTAGAGGATAATACGCTCATCGTAAAAAATAATGCTTCATGTAATCTCGTGAGAGATTATGATACTTCTATATTACGGGTGTCACACCCAAACCTTAGCCAAATTAGAAATAGTAGCGGCAGCACAGTTTTAGGAGATGGAGTAATAGGTTGGAATACCTTGCGACTAGTTTCTGATGATCTTATTGAGGAAGATTTTTACCATAAAGATGGAGATTTTGATATGGAGCTAGACTCAGAAAGTGTATTCCTTCAATGTAACGGCTTGTCTAACTTTTTTATACGAGGAAACGTAACTAATTTAGATATTAACTTGCTGGAGGGTGATAGTAGATTACCACTACAGGATCTAGCTGTGCAACATGTTACCATTTTCCATAGAGGTACAAACGACGTGTTGATAGCTCCTCAATTATCAATCTCAGGAGAATTGAGAAGTACAGGTAATTTAATATTAAGCAATACACCTCCCGTAGTTGACGTGGAAGCTTTCTTTACTGGGGAAGTTATTTATGACTAGTTCTATACTCCACGTTTAGACTAAAAAAAAGGAGTCACTTATTTAGAGTGACTCCTTTTTTAATGATGCTCAAGTAACAATCTTGGTGCCTTAGATGCTTTCTACTACTTTTTCTAAAGCTATTCTTGACTTTGGCTTTTTACTAGGTTGATTAAAATCATCCTCATCGCGATATCCTATAGCAACAGCTACTAGCGTTGCGTAGCCTTTGTTATCTATAATCTTATCATAATTTTCTGGTTCAATACCTTCCATTGGGGTTGCATCAATATTCATTGCAGCACAGGCGCTTAATAATACTCCTAGCGATAAATATACTTGCTTGTCAAACCATGCCTTGATTTCTTGCTCTGGTAACGGTTTTAGGTATTCTTTATAGTAATCTACTGCACCTTGAGGTAGTTCTTCTTCTATTTGTTTTTCAAAAGCTGCTAGATCATTAATCCTGCTAAAAATAACTACAGTATCACTATCTGTTACCTTCTCGGTATTAATCCACGATACTTTAGAAAGCTTTTCTTTGGTAGCTTCGTCAGAAACAAAAGTGAATTTCCATGGCTGGCTATTTATGGAAGACGGACTTAAGCGAAGTATTTCCTTAAGCTCTTCTATATGTTTACTATCTATTTTTTTTGATGCGTTATACTTCTTTGTGGTATAACGTTCTTGCATTGCATTTATAAAGCTCATATCAATTGTTTTTAAACCATATTAGGTATATGAGTAAAATTAAGTATCGCAATATTACATTGCAATAACTGCCTTAATAGATAGTACTATTTTAAGAGAACTTTATGCGTTTAGGTCGCAGAAGAGAGTTCAACTATGAATTGAATGACCTCATGATAACTAAGGGAAGGTTCTTAGATTTTGAATCTCCTGGAGGTTAAGATATTTTCTTAAGGTAATATTTATGCAAATCTTCTGCACTTGCACCAAACCATTTACGCACATAAATACTCCAAAAGTGAAATTGTAATTTCCATACGCCGTTTTCATCATAGCGTCTTGCAGAGGTGGTAAGCCACTCTTGAATTACCACAAACTTACGCCTAGCATATAACTTATTGATAAGGTCATTATCTTCATAAATAATATAACACTCGTCAAAAGTGCCTAGCTCCTTAAATAAATGTGCTGTGATAAACTGACTTTGATCTCCTCCTCTACAGGCTCTCCACTTAAATTGTGTAAGCCATCCAGCGAGTCTTAACCACCAGTGATTAGAGTCAAATTTCATTTTAAAACATCCGGCAGGATTGCCAGCAACCACTTGTTCCACGATATGCTTATCATAATCTTGAGGAGGATAAGAATCTGCATGTAAAAAGTAGAGAATTGAGCCTGTTGCGATGGCGGCTCCTGTGTTCATTTGTTTGGCTCTACCCTTTGCAGATTTTATAACTGAGACTTCAGGATTGTGCTCGCTATAGCTGCTTGCCAGATTGTAAGTATCATCCTTGCTTCCTCCATCTACTACAATAATTTGCTTGACATCATCAATAGAAAAAGCCTTCTCTTTCAAGTGTGCTAGTAATTTAATAATCGTTTCAGATTCATTAAGTACCGGTATGACAATCGAAATAGAAGGCTTCATTAAATAATTTATGGTCATCAAATCTACGCAAAAAGAGTAGAGATGGTTTTCAATTATTGTTTATTTAATCCCCAGTTATATTCTTTAAAGGTGACAGGCGCATCTCCTTTAACTTCTACTATGCTGTATTTATTTATGTAAGGGATTAAACTTTCATTAGATCCTCTATAAAAGTCCTTTGTGTAAAATTTAAAAATAGAAGATAGCTCTGCTTTATTTGCTGTGATAGTATTCTTGTCACTATTTATAAATTCCTTCGTGGCTCTCTCTAATTGCTCATTGATTTTTCCTGCAGTGTATGCTTCTCTCAATAGCGGTGGGCATGAAATAGAAGCACAGTTTATAGCAAAGTGTATTCTAGGTTCGTTCATCTTGCGTAGTACGCCATTCTCTATTCCTCCTAGAGAAAGTTTGCGGTTTTGCACAGTTACAATTCCCTTAGTCCATACACCGTCTATTTCTTTTATGCTCGTAACATTTGGATTTTTAAGGATTTGATCTACGGTATACGCATTGTAAATATTGATGTAATAAGCCAGCAATTCTTGAACGCTCCAGTCATTATTAGGATCTAGGCTAGCAAGTTTATCTAAGTAAGCATTAAGAGCTTCTTGATCTTTGGCAAATCCTTTATAATCTACCATTCCTTTTGAGTCTACATGCTTTTTAAGAAGCCTGTCCCAGGCAGAGTGATCTACATTTACAGTAGAGTTTGCAGTAGTTGAGGTTAGTGTTCCTTCTACTTGTTTAGTAGGCTGTCCTTGACTTGTAATTCCACCTGCAGCTAGCGTAGCACAACTTTGCAACGTAATTACAAAGGCACTTATGGTAAGTAATCGTAAGAAGTTTTTCATAATATATCTTATTGAGAGTACAATATCGCTTTCGCGAAAGCAAAACCAATACCCATTAACGTGTAGTTAAGTGAGTTTTGTGAAAACATTACTACTTATTTAATGTCCAGTCATAATCACGATAACGCACTCTCGCATTCTCTGAAATTGAGGTCGTGGAGTAGCGGTTCAAGAAATCTATGAGAGAGCCGTCTGTTTTAAAATCTTTTGCAAACCAAGTGAAAATCTTTGAAACTTCGACGCGATCACTTGTGATAGTATTGCGGGTAGGATCATTGATAAATTTGCGCGAAAGCATATCTAGTTGTGCATCTACCTTACTAGGTGTAAATGCCTCATTAAGCAGTGGCGGACAAGAGAAAGAAGCACAATTTATCCCAAAGTGTATGCGAGCATCGCCCATCTTACGTAGAATCTTATGCTCAATCTCATTGAGATTATACCACTTGTCTCCTAATTTCCAAAACCGTTGATCCCACGGATCTTTAATATCTTTTATACTCTCAAGTGGATAGTTGCGTAGTATAAGATCTATCGTCATTGCATTATATGCATTCATCCAGTACGATAGTTTCTCTTCTTGTGACCAGCCCTCTGTAGGCAGTGATTGCCCTAAGGAAGCGATATATGAACGCAAACTACTCCAGTTTGATTTGATACCACTGTAGTTTACATTACCTTCTTTAGAAACGTATTTCTTTAAAAGTGTATCAAAAGCGTCATGATTAAAACTTGTAGCTTCTTGGACTGTTTCCACTTCAACAAACTCTTCAGGTTCACTATTTGAGACGGCAACTTCAAGGACTTCCTCTAGTTCGGAAATTGTAGTTTCAACTTCTTCTGATTCGGTAATTACCGTTTGCGGGATTTCAACGCGGGACTCGGTAATAACCATTGGAGTCTTTGGTTCGGGAGTAGTTGTGATATTTTTAGAACTGCTACAGCTAGTGAGAAGTGCAATTGTAAGTATGAAGTAAGTTAATTTTTGCATCAGATTTTTTATAAGATTATTTCGCTTTCGCGACAGCGTATGCAATAACCTACTTTTCTTTTTCAGAAAGAGGATAGGTGATTTGACCTACAAAGTCCGTTGGAAATGTTTCATCTCCATCAAACCCTAATTCTATATCACGACCATCATGCGGAACATGACTTGTTCCAAAAAGGTAATCCCATACACTCAACGTTAGTCCGAAGTTTACGCCATACTTTACACGCTCAGGTAATTCTTTTGCGTGATGCCAGATGTGCATCTTAGGGTTATTGAGAATATACTTAAGCGGGCCATAATCCCAGCCTATGTTTGCATGGTTGAGGTGACCTACAGTAAGTGCGGTAAAATGTATGATAGCCACATATGCAAGGTCAAAACCTCCTATAATCGCAATAGGAATGTATAAAAAGGATTTATACATAATGGGCTCTACCCAGTGATAGCGCATCTGTGCTGCAAAAGCCATCTCCTTCGTGGAGTGATGTACTTTGTGAAAATTCCATAAAAATGGAACTCTGTGTAGTATTCTGTGCGTGTTCCACTGTACAAAGTCAGATATGATAAAAAAGATAAGCAACCCTACGCCAAAGGGTAATGTGTCTACATCAAAAAGTTGGAAATCACTTAATTCTAATCCTACCACGCCTAGAATATCATCAAAAAACAGTGCTGCGGTATTTGTGAGTGCGATAAATACAATGAGATTGAGGAAGAAGAAATTAAAGAACATATAAAATAAGTCCATCCAGAAGTCTTCACGAAAAATCTTCTGATTCTTACGCCACGGAAATGCAATTTCTAACCCCCATACTACAAGAGATACAATGATTAATCCCCAGAAATAATTATCCCAGTTATTCTCAAAGAAAATCTCGCGCTTAAAATAACTCCAATAGTCGGAGTAAGATTGTAAGAAAGTATCTACGTATTTGCGCATATTATAAAGTGATAATAACAAATTTACAAAAATGAAAAGGCACAACCTTAGTTGTGCCTTTTGTATTATCCTTACAAGGTTTCAATAGATTTGAATCCTTACAAGTGTGCTAATTTTATAGTTATTCGCTTAGCAACATCCACCACCATCATAGTGATACGTAGACTCGCTTATAAAGATGTCATCACGTCCTAAAGCAGCAAGTGCTCCTGCTGTTTTATCACAAATAGCCAGCGGCTGATTTTTAAGAAGGATGTGTCCTAGCTTATCATCAAAAAAGTCTTCTTCTCCATAATAAATGGCAGCTTTACCTGTAAAAATACAAGGTCCGTCTGCTGGCATAGGATCTTTGATTGCTGCTACTTCAATAGACTCAATGTAAATGAGCTCATCTGTAGGATACGCCCCAGGATTAAGTATTCTATATGGCTTACGAGCTCTTATCTCAATAGTTCCAAAACCGGCATCTGTAAGTGCTTTTACATACTCGGCTATGGGTAAACTCCCAGAAAGACAAAGCGCACGTAAACGATCATCATTACGTAATTCTTCATTCATTTCCTGCTCACAAGTAGGGTCGCTCATTACAAGTTTACCGTGAGGTTTAAGCACGCGATACATCTCTGCAATGGCGCGTTTTAAATCTTCGGCTTTAAAGATGTTGAAGAGGCAGTTTTGTGCTGCTACGTCTATTGAGTTATCTGCCACATTGAGGTTAAGGGCATCTCCTTTTTGAAGATCTACAAATTCGCTCTTAAACCAAGGGTTTAACTTCTCTGCTTCTATAAAGTTTTTGCGAGACGCTTCTAGCATTTCATCCACTACATCTACACCTACTACGCCACCTTTATTACGATTAAAGTATGCAAACTGTAATAGCTCCATACCACCACCTACACCTACATATAGCATCTTAGGCTCATTAGTAAGATCACGAGCATTTACAGTGCTTCCGCAACCGTAATTCATCTCTTGCATAATCTTTGGGATCTTTAATCCAGGTAACTCCCAGATAGGATTTGTAGTACAGCACAGTCCTACATCTGGTGTAAGTGCTGCTTCTTTATAAAGATCATTTGTAGCATTAAGGTAACTCATAACTCGTTGTTTGAATAGATAGTAGTTCGTTTGTAATAATGATATCTTTTGGTTTAGATTCCGCTTTCGCGAAAGCGTACTTTACAAAGATTTAATCAATCCCGTAAAGAGTGTGATCATCTCTGGCTCTGCCTTACCAGCCATTGCGATTATTTCTGGAATATCTACTGGCTTGAGGTTGTCTGGGTCACACTCATCTGTAAGAACCGATACTGCCACCACTGGAAGTTTTAAGTGATTTGCTACGATAATTTCTGGTACGGTACTCATCCCTACAGCATCTGCTCCTATAATTCTTAAGTAGCGATACTCTGCGCGAGTTTCCAGCTGTGGACCTACTACAGATGCATATACTCCTTCGTGTAAGTTTATGCCATTATCTTTTGCAATAGTGCGTAGCGTATTGTTCATAGCAGCATCATAAGGTGCGCTCATATCTACAAAGCGCTCTCCCATTTTTTCTACTCCTTTAAAAGCTAGCGGTGATCCTCCTTGTAGATTAATGTGATCATCTATGAGCATTAATTCTCCTTTTTTGAAATCAAGGTTAATCGCTCCAGAAGCATTAGATACTAATAGGTGCTTGATGCCTAAAGCGTGCATCACACGTACTGGGTAAGTTACATCTGTAAGTGAGTAGCCTTCATACACGTGAAAACGACCTTGCATAATGATAACCTTTTTACCTTCAAGCGTACCGTAAATTAATTTACCTGTATGGAACTCTACAGTTGCCGTTGGAAAATTAGGAATATGATTATAGCTTGCGGTGTGTTCTATCTCAACACGATCAATAAGTTGCCCAAGACCAGTACCTAAAATGATACCTACTTCAGGGTTTTCAAAGCCTTTGCTTTTTAAGTAATCTGCTGTTTCTATGATATATTTTTCCATAATATGTTTTTTTAAACGTATTAAATTTTCTTGTTATTGTAAATACTGAGCAAACTCAGCATACGGTTTTAAGTCCTCTGCAAAGTCAATGTCGTTAAGGGTTTCAAGTTGATGAACTTTTGCTGTTGCTAGATCATTTATAGTACTGGCAAATACCGTATCGCCACCCCATTCTTTATTGTAAAATACGTCTTTTACAAGCTTGTTCATTCCCAATAAATAATAACCACCATCTTGGGCTGGGCCTATTACTGCATCATTAGAGTGTAGGGCGTCAAAAGCCTCATTTATGTGAGAAGCACGCAAGTCATAAAGGTCACTGCCTACAATGAGTACATTGTCATACCCATCTGCAAAGGCTTTTTCAAATGCACTATGCATACGTATACCTAGATCTTCACCCTCTTGCCGGAATTTTTCAAAAATAGCATTATCCCACATATCATTATCGCGCACCTTTACAGAGTAGCCCACACGTTTAGTACAATTTAAAGTGCTTACTACGTCTTTGGTGTGTGATAAGAGCTTCTTGTAAATCTCAAGAGCGTTTTCTTGACCTACACCTTTGGCTAGTCTGCTTTTTACTTTGCCTAGTTCTGGATTTCTGGTGAATATGAGTACTATGTTTTTTTTCATTATTGCTTTCTATAATTATATACGAGGTACAAAAACATAAGCGCCATCGTGATGAGCTGCTGGTATATACTCGCATTAATAGACCAACTTAGGTTTTCAAAATTTAGCTTGCTTACGGTTAGTACGAGTAATAGGATAAGGAGTATGATAAATATGAGTATGATTTTCTTTCTAGTCATTACTCATCATCTTTTTTTGTCCACTGGTCACTTTTTTTAATAGCTATAAACATCCCAATATTTGCAATAATAATGAGACTACTAGAGAGATAGTCTTTCCAGGTGGATGTCTCGTTAGTAAGATGATATGCCAGTAAAGCAAATCCTCCTATGGTGAGTCCTATAAAAATGAGTGGTATATATTTATTCATCTAGTAAACTTTATGTCCTGTTTTTAAATACTTCCCCCAAACTTTGGAAAATACGTGAACAGAGTCGGTTGGTTGTTTGTTCTTGTTTTGAATTTCGTAGCCTTCATCTTTCCACGCAAATATGCTCCCGTATAGATTTTTGACGTTTGTAAATCCTTTCTTCTTCAGTCGCTCGCCAAAATCTTCAGAGCGTATCCCTACAGAGCAATAAACGACGATGGGTTGATCTTTTTTTGCTTTCGCGAAAGCGTACATACTATCATTCACCTTCTCAGAAACCCACACTGCTCCTGGGATATGGCTTACCTCAAATTCTTCCTTTTTACGAGTGTCTAAAATTAAATAGTCACTCATTTCCATCTTGAGTTCTTGCACAGAAATATAAGGAACAGAGCGCGTGTTGTACTGTTTTAAGAGCACATCCATATCCGACTGTCCAAATGAAACTGCCGAAACCAATAGAAGTAATTTGTAAGCGATATTCTTAGTGTTCACGTCTTATAGTTTTATGCCAAATCCTTGTAAGCCACTCTCTACAGGTGGCAGTATTTCTGTGTTGTCCCAGATGCCAGTTACGATGGTACGCGCATACTCTTCTGGCAGTAAGCCGTTTTGCATTAACTGGCTCGTGAGCTTGTAATTATATGCAAATGTATGATGTTCATAGCTAAGATTGTCAGAAGTATCATCTAGAATGGCATACCAGACTTCGGTAGAGCCATCATTTGCTGGCATCCCAATCACGCCAGGGTTGAGCCAGAGTTTATCTTCTTGCTCCGTATGAAAAGGCAAGCCGCAATGTCCTGCAACAATCACATCACTTTGGGTTGTATCAAAATTTGAACCTTTTATTTCCCAAGGCGTAGATTTAAATATAAATTCAGAAATATGATTATATGAGCCGTGTACAACCGTCACCTTTTTACCAGCGTAGGTAAATGTAATATGGTCTGCAAGCGCCTCTAATGTCTCTAGCGAATTCTTAGAGAGTTTGCTTTGTGCATATGGATACCACAGCTGGCTAAAACCATCACAACGCGATCCCTCTCTAAAATCGCAACCGCAATCTTCTGCGCCCTCACTCAGCTGTTTTTCTACATTACCAGCAATACCGTGTGTTCCCCATATTTTATAGAGTTGTACGGTTTCTTCAGGCTGCGCACAATAACCCACGATATCTCCTGTGCAGATGCAATTTTCTGGAGCAATCCCTTGTTGCTCTGCAATAGATTTTAGTTTCTCTAGCGCTTGTAGATTGCTATACACACCGCCATAAAGCAATACTTTGCCAGTGAGATTGCCTATGTTTTTTATCTTTTTATCCACGTTTAAAGCTTTTGTATTCTTGGTAATTACAATTAGAACTATCAAATTTTTTATCCTCGTAAGCTTTTACATAAAGGTTTGGAAGTAATTTCTTTCTCTCTCTTGCCAATTTTCTTTTCGCTCTGCGCATACTTGTATAGTCATATGTCCATTCGTTCAACAGAATTATATTGTAGAAATCACAGCTATCTATTATCTTAATATTTTCTTCTTGAGCCATTACTGATTGAAACTTTATAGAGCTAATGTAGTTAGTCTTTTCAAAGCTGAAATTCCCATTGAAGTCTGTGGTGTCTAGAATGGTAGAATCGTTCGATGTGATTAGCACTCCAGGGTAAGGGTCTAATCCTTGAAATAATATCTTACCCTTAATTGTCCGATCTTGACAATAACCAAAACTTATACTAAAGAGTATTAATGTTGCTAAGAGAATTATCTTTTTATCCATCGTGGTATGAGGTATAATATGGTACAAGCTGTGATGCCCCAGACGTTTGTCCAGAGTAACGCAGCATAAGATCCTGTTGTAAATTGTAATGATAGTGGTAAGGCATCAAAAACTAATATGAAGCCAAAAATGATACCAGTTACTACACTCAAGTAATAACTGATTTTTGGGGCTGGCTTTCGCCAAAATAAAAATACTGGCGTTAGTCCAATTACCATTGTTCCAGATATGGTCGTGGCGCTTAAAATCTCTGCATTGAGAAATACGGGAGTGGTTCCCAATATGGCAATTACAGCCATAGATAATCTCCCAAACGAAAGATTTTTACCTAAATTTAAATCGACTGAAAGTAGCTTTGAAAATGACGAGAATGTACTATCTAGCGTAGATGCCGCCGAGGTAATCATAATAAAGTTTATGACTAACAATATGACTACGCCAAAAGCTTTACCCACTTCTACCGCGGCTTGGCCTGCCATTCCTTGTGACTGGGCGTACACACCTATTACACTAAATAATATAATACAAGCAGCTCCCAATACCGAGGCGATTAGAAAGCTACGTAAAGTCACCTTTGGCGAACTTAAAAAAGCTCTATCTGTTAATACAGGATCGTGAAAGGGATATGAGAATGACTGTAACAAGGCTGCAAAAAGCAAATTAAGACCAAGATCAAAACTCCACGTTCCAGAAGTCGCAACCTCCTTCACACTAAAATCATCTACCGAAAATATACTCCATAAAATCACACATAGCAGTATGGAGAATAATCCCATCTGTATCACATCTGTAAATATAGAACTGCTCAATCCGCCCTTGAGCGCATAAGCCAGAGTGAGTATCGTAAAGACCAGAATCGCCCAATAGTAAGGAGTACTTCCCATTTCTCCAAAGTAAGACCCTATCACCATCGTGTTACTCCAGACCTCATTAAAAAGTCTAATAGCAATGAGCACAGAAAATAAGCGCATCGCTCCTTTTCCAAATCGAGAAGTCAGAAACTGATGTATACTTGTAAATCCACCTTGCAAACGCATCTGGTAGATAATCACACCAGCCACACCAAAGGAGAGGTAATAACCCGCATAAGCCACACCACCCACAATCCCAAAACTCAGGCCTAAGTTGGCAGCATTAGTTATACTCTTTGCAAAAATCCACGAGATAATGAGACTACCCGTAAGCATCCACACATTAGGAGACTTCTTACGATGCGTAGCTTTAAAAAACTCATCAGGACTTTTGGCAAGCGGGGACAGCACAAACATCAACACACTCGATGCTATAATTAATCCCCATTGCCAGATTTCTACATTCATATAGTAATTACTTAACTAGTTGTAATCGCTTTTGCTTTGCAAAAGCTTGGTTCTTGTGTTCCCCTCTTTGAAGAGGGGCTAGGGGAGATGTCCGCAGTACCCGCCCACAATTCCTTAATCTACATCCCACCACACGCGCACATTAAGGCTATTGCCATCTGTGGCATCAAATGCTGTCTGGTAATTATCTGCATTGAGCGCTTCTTCTTCAGATGGGTAAGGCATACGTACGGGAATTAAACCGTCATTAAGACTTGCTTGCACATCCATAAACTCAGGAAAACCGGTACGTCTATATTCTATCCAACCTTCATAGCCGTTTATGATGTTTGCAATCCATTTTTGAGTAAGTATTTGTTCTAGTGGCGAACTATCTGCGTTATTAAAAGCAGCATTTCCTGTTAGATAATCTGCTGGTAATGGTGTTTGCCAGTATTCAAAAGCGAGAGTAACGCCATTCTCATAAAGTGCCTGCGCATCTGCGGTAATAAGGCCGCGCTGGGCAGCTTCTGCTAGTGCTAGAGAAGTCTCCCAAGCCGTCATAAAGTTGGCATCTAGTACAGAGGTGTCTTCTCTAAAAGCAGTACCTCCTAGTGATAAATTGCCTAGTACAGGAGCACCAGCAGATGCATCAATCCCATTAACTAATCCATTAAAAATACCTGTGCTTGATGCTGTTCTAAAAAAAGTATTAAGTCGCGTGTCTTCAAAATCTACAAGAATAGTTTCCATCGTTTCAGAAAGCACAAAGTTGTTAAAATCTCCCGCGCGTAATTGCGCCAGACGAAAACTATTAGGAACTGTATTACTAAAGTTAAAAATTGCATTTTGATCATTACTTGTAATGTAGTTGCCTTCATCAAAGAGATCTTGGAGTTCATTACTTACATCTACGCGGTCTGAAATACGCAGTAGTTGTTTAATTTTTAAACTATTTGCAAATCGTATCCAGCCTTGTAAATCACCACCGTAAAGGATGTCTCCTTCTAAAATGTTATCATTCTCGTAGGCCTCAATAATAGCAATCGCAGTATTTAGGTTGTCTAAAATTCCACCATCTGCCATATAGATGTCTTCTTGATTATCGTAAGTGGGTGTTACTGTGCCTTGTGCACCATTAAACGCTTCGGAGTAAGGAACATCCCCAAAAAGGTCTGTAAGCCCAGCCGTCATGTATGCTTTTAAAATTAATGCAGGACCTTCATAAACGTCAAATAGTGTAGACTCTCTAGATTGATTTATAATAATCTCATTGTCTCTCAAATTAGTGTAAAATATAGGCCAAGGATTCCCTCCTAGTTGAGGTGACTTAAGAGCATGGCGATCAAAGAGATTAAAGCCTAGCGCAGTTCTGTGCTGTGATAATAAATCACCAGCCACAAAGCCTTCATAACTCATTTGTTCTCCATAATCATAAATAACCTGCCTTAACAATAGGCTAGGTTGTACGGTCACAGGGTCGTTAGGATTTGTATTTATTTCTTCAAAATCTTCGGTGCAACTACTCATGCCAAGTAATAGCAGGAGGGAAGTGATGTATAAAAAATGTTTCATTTGTAATGTTTTATGTTACGCTTTCGCGAAAGCGTTAAAAATTAAATCCAGCTTTAAATCCGAAGCTTCTTGTTGTGGCATAGCTCAAATCTTCTACACCGCTTACAAACCCTTGTCCCTGCACTGCAAGTTGCTCAGGATCAAAATGTGGATTTTCTGTGATGGCAAAAAGATTGCGACCTATCACTGAAAGATCGACATCGATACCTTCTTTAAGTCCGATGAAGCCCTCTTTTAATTTGAATGAATATCCTACAGAAAACTGTCTAAGCTTAAGAAAGGAAGCATCATAAATATTATTTTCTTCATGATTGCGATTATAGAACTGGCGGTAATAATTTTCGGCAGTGACTGCTGTTGTATTAGGCGTAAAATTAGGATTTGCAGCAGTGCCTGTATTAACAACCCCTTGAGCTATAATGCCATCTTCTGGACGAAAAGAAGTTTCGGCTAGCTGCCCTCCTACATTACCTAGTGCGCGCGTGCGAGAAACAATCTCTCCTCCTTGACGCCAGTCTAATAAGAAGGAAGCGTTCCATTGTTTAAAACGAAATTCATTATTCCAACCTAAGTTGAAATCTGGAGTATAGTTTCCTAGTTTTTTTAAATTATTATCTTCTATAAAACCACCTTCATCGTCTATAATAAATTCTCCGTTATCGTTACGTAAATAGCCAGTGCCATAAATATCTCCTACCTCGCCACCTTCTTCTACCTGAAAAAAGACAGTTTGATTTGCACTATCATAAATACGACTAAAGCCTAAAGTAAGACGACCTCCAGATTGAGGTATACTCTCTACCACAGACTTATTTGTGCTAAAGTTGAGTGTGGTATTCCATTTAAAATTTTCATTTACAATAGGAGTAATGCTAGCAATAACTTCTATCCCTGTAGTTCTTACTGCTCCACCATTTACTACTTGCTGGTTAAAACCAGAGGAAATAGCGATAGGGAGAGATACAATCTGATCTTCTGTTAGTGTATTATAGTAAGTAAAATCAATATTTAAACGATTTCTAAAAAAGCGAGCGTCCGTACCTACTTCATAAGAGGTAGTAAACTCTGGCTTTAAATTAGGATTGGGTATAAAATTTTGCGCACTAGAAGTAGGCTGTCCTTCAAAAGGAGTTTGTGAGATAAAAGCGCCAGAGGTTTGGAAAGGATTAGTGTCATTACCTACTTGTGCAACACTTGCTCTTAGTTGTAAATAACTCACTACTTCTGGAAGATCCCATATATTAGAACCTATAAAACTTAGACTTGCAGATGGATAGAAAAATGAAGTATTATCTGCACTAAAAGGGGTTGCCAGTGCACTTGACCAGTCATTACGACCTGTAATGTCTAGATATAAAAAGTTCTTATAACCTAGCTTTGCAACACCATAAAATGAATTGATACGCTTTTCCGACTCAAACCCAAATGCTTCTATAGGAGAAGCGGCATTATTAAGACTAAAAATCCCAGGTTGTGCTAGGTTTATCGTTTGAATTTGTTTAGTAGAAGCCATTTGAGATAAACGATTGCCACCAAGACTTATATCTACTGAGAAGTCTCCAAATGTGTTGTCGTAGTTAAGTAAGAAATCTGTGTTTATCTCTCTATAGAGAACATCATGCTCTGCATAAGCTCCATTTGAAAAGCGGTTAGAGCTAAAGTTTCTTAAAAACTGTCGTTTCTCACTGCTGTAGTCCATCCCTGTACGTATGGTAAGGTCTAGATTTTTTGCAAGGCTCTGCGTGAGTGCTATGTTTCCAAAAACACGATCACGGTTAAAAGAGTTTCTGTTTTCTTGTAAAATAAAAAACGGATTATCAAAGAAGGTGTAATTAAAAGAATACTGCTGCACGCCTTCTAAACCTGGCTGCCAGTAATCACGTAGGCTGTCTATATTAAGAGAACGAGGTCCCCAGGCTACGAGTGAGTAATTTACATTCTCACTTCCGTATCCGTTTGATGGGCGGTTATCACTACCAGAGTTTACATAGCTAATGCTCGCCTTGATTTTAGTTTTGTCTGTTGGCTTAAAGTTGAGTTTAGTCGCGATGGTTTGTCTATCTAAGTTCACACCAGGGATGATAGACTCACTACGTAGGTCTGTAAACGATATACGGAAATCTCCTTTGTCAAATCCGCTAGAGACAGATACGTTATTTATGGTGGTGACTCCAGTGTCATAAAAGTCTTTTAGGTTGTCTGGGTTTGATCTAAATTCAGTAGGAGTGATGGCAAGTCCATTGTATAGCGCGGTATCTCCCCCACGCACAACAGTTCCATCTGCGAGTGTCACCGGACTATCAAATTGTGGTATTAAATTGCCAATATCTAGGCGTGGCCCCCATGAATAGGTTATATCATCAGAAATACCACTACCTAGACCATCTACATATTCAAAAACGCCACCTTGTCCTTGTCCGTACTCGTTTTGAAAATCTGGAAGTTGGAAAGCACTGTCAAAAAAGATAGAAGAGTTAATGCTTATACCAAGTCCTTTTTTCTTGCTACCATCTTTAGTTTCTATAACAATGACTCCATTTGACGCACGCGTACCGTATAGTGCTGCTGCACTTGGGCCTTTAAGTACAGAAACAGAAGCAATGTCATCTGGATTTACTTCCATCGCGCCGTTTCCAAAATCTACCTCTTGAAAACCTGCGGCTGCTTCATTTGTGAAGTTAAAAACAGTGTTGTTGTTAATAGGTACACCGTCTACTACAAACAACGGATTGTTATTAGAAAACGAAGCTTCTCCACGTATACTTATACGTGATGAAGATCCTACACCCGTGGCTCCTTGAGTGATAGTAACACCAGCAAGCTTACCAGAAAGGTTGTCTAGAAAGTTTACAGACTTTACCTCGTCTATATCTTTTGCATTTATGGTTTGTATTGTATATCCTAGTTCTCTTGTGTTGCGTTTTACGCCTAGAGCGGTAACTACCACTTCGTCAAGTCCTTCTTGAGAAATGCTAAGAGCAACGTCTATTTGCGTTCTGCCAGCTACAGTAATTAATTGTGAGCTATAACCGAGCGAAGAGAATTTTAAAACGGATGCATCCGTAGGTATGGTAATGGTGTAAACACCATTTTCGTCTGTAATGGTTCCTTGATTTGTGCCTTCTACAAGGACATTTACAAAAGGTATTGTAGTGTTATCTTCTGCGCTTGTGACGGTTCCGGTAACGGTAGTTTGAGCATACAAACTTGCTGTAAAAAGCAAGAGCATACTAAGATAAAATGATTTCATCTGAGTGTATTAGTTGGTAAATAAGAAAATCTAAGAATAACTGTAAGCTGTTGTGGCTTACAAGATTTAAATACGAACTAATGAAGGTGATCCTTTGTTAAAGTGGCTTTTAGTGAGCGACTCAAAGAATCGGTTTGTAGTATGGTAATCAAGAGAAAGACCTTGATTTACTATGTTTTGTATAAGTTGTAATAGTCTTTTTGATAATGTGGAAGCCTCTTTGAGCATCTGCTGTAAATCTGCAAATGTGTCAAGATCTGAGAGCGTTTCAAGGAGGTAAAGGTTTGTACGCTTTCGCGAAAGCGTATCAGAAATAATAGCCCCCAGTTTACTAGACTGCCACGGTAGGTTTTTAAATTGCTCAGGCTTAAAATGTTTCTTTTTAATCCCCATTAGATAACAGCCGCCATCTGTACTTGGGCCAATAACAAGCGCAGATTGTTTGAGCTTTTCTTGTGCTAAAAGTATATGCCCCGCCGAAAGATGCGGAGTGTCATTACCTACGGTTATAACTTGGTCATAACCACTGTCAAAAACCGAGGTAAGCGCATTTGTAAAACGCTCGCCAAAGGTGTTTCCTACCTGCTCATTTTCAGAAAAAATAACGTAGGGAATTCCTGTCTTGCGTGCCGTAGCAATAGTTTGCCTATTGAGCTCTTTAAATAAAGCCACAGACTGCCCGAGCTTCTTGCGAGAAGCTTCGGTAGTTGCTGTTTGAGCAAATATGAGTATGGCGGTTTTTGGTGTCGTGATTTTCTACGTATTAAGCAACAGTTCCTTGACAACTACTTCCTGCGCCTGCAGTACAACCATAACAGTGCTGAGAGATCATAATGTTACGATCATTAAGTAAATCTTCATTATAATCTTTAATGTGCTTTACACTACTCGCCACTGGTAATTCTAGCATTTGATTAAAATCACAATCAAATAAATAGCCATCCCAGCTTATTGAAATTGTGTTTTTACACATTACATTTTCTACTGCGGCAGGGTTATATGCCTCTACAAGTTGATACATATAATCCTCATAGTTTTCTGATGCGATGAGGTAATCTAAAAATCGTGCTATAGGTAAGTTTGTGATTGCAAAAAGGTTGTGGAACTGGATATTAAAATCCTCCATAAGCGCCTTTTTAAAATCCTTCTCCATACTTGCCTGGTCTCCCGGTAAGAAAGCTCCAGATGGATTGTAAACTAGGTCTAGTCTTAAGTCGCTTCCAGGCATACCGTAGCCACGCTCGTTAAGCTCTTGTAATGCTTTTATAGACTTGTCAAAAACACCATCACCACGCTGCTTGTCTGTTTTACCACGTGTCCAGTGTGGCATAGATGAGATGACGTGTACATTGTGTTTTTTAAAGAAATCTGGGAGATCGTAGTACTTTTTATTTGCACGTATAATGGTAAGGTTAGAACGCACAATGAAGTCTTTAATCCCAGCCTTACTCGCTTCTTCTACAAAACGTCTAAAATGCGGATTCATCTCTGGTGCGCCACCAGTAAGATCTAGCGTGTGAGCTCCTGTGTTGCGTATCACTTCTAGACATTGCTCCATAGTCTCCCAAGTCATAATCTCCTTGCGATCTGGGCCAGCATCTACGTGACAGTGATCACACACTTGATTACACATATACCCCACGTTTATTTGGAGTATTTCTAGTTTGTTAGGGCGTAACGGTAGCTGGTTGGTCTCTTTTATTTTTTTAGCAAACGTAGGTAGTTCGTCCTTAAAAATACCATTAGATAAAATTTCTATCTGCTTGTTTGCTTGTGCGAGTTCGCTACCTTCTTTCTTCAGTGATTTTGTTGCTGACATTTAAAAATGTTTGTCGTTTGTAGGGTTGATTTCTTTTGGTTGGAAATCTGTATGAGTACGCTTTCGCGAAAGCGTAAAACTACCCGTCTAGTTTATTTACTTTATTCATCATCATCACGCCGTGTACCAGCGTCGCACCACTTTTTATAGCGGCACCTACGTGCACAGCCTCCATCATCTCTTCCTTAGTGATTCCTTTCTGTAGGCCGTCTTTAGTATATGCGTCTATGCAATATGGGCACTGCTCAGTGTGAGCAACGGCAAGCGCGATGAGCGATTTCTCACGCGCAGTGAGTGCTCCTTCTTCAAAAACTTTACCGTAGTAGTCAAAAAACTTAGTTCCTAACTCTTCACTCCACTCTGTGATTTTTCCGAATTTTCTTAAATCTTTTGGGTCGTAATATTGATCTGCCATAATAAAATTGTTGTGTAAACACACGAATATACCTTTAATCGTAACCACTCCCAATTACTTACGTAGAAAATTAGATTCAAGTTTTGATGTCTTGTAATTCTAGCTGTACATTAGCATAGGAACCATTGATATGACTATAACTAAAACGACTTTTGGCTTTATAGCTAGCGGTAAAGAAATTTTTAAATTTATAGTAGTGAGTTAGCAGGAATTGTGAGTCAAGCTTCTCAAGGCGAGGTTTAGATCACACGGTCATTATAAAAACTCGTTGTATTTCGCTGGGATTACAGTTTTTAGTGCAAAATCTATTGTGCTTGCAAATGGTAAACAGGACTATGAGCTCGTAGGAAGTCTAGGATTGTGCTTAGAACCGCAATATTTTCCAAATTCTCCTTCGCATTCACATTTTTCCTCAACAATCATTTTTCCGTCGGAAGTATATGAGGAACAGATAGTTTATGATTTTGGGTAATGTTCTTGTGATTGTAAACATGAAATTAATTTCAAAAAAAATGAATTTTATTTGAAAAAATGCTTGCCAGAGTTCAGAAAGGTTTTATATTTGCAACCGCTTACGAAAGCTACTAGACGTTATCCTGATAATTATTAGAATACACGAGTAACAAACATAAGCAACCTAAATATATTTAGGTGCCTTAGCTCAGTTGGTAGAGCAATGGACTGAAAATCCATGTGTCCCTGGTTCGATTCCTGGAGGCACCACTAAAAACCCGATCTTTTGATCGGGTTTTTTGTTTTTAGATAAGTTTGAGATTTAATTGGTATTTGAGAGATATTGCGTACTTTTTTATGCGCTATGTAAAGTCGTTTATAATCTTTCAGGAATCATAAGATAAATAGCTTTTGACTCGAAAAAGTTTTTGAATGCAAAAAATGTCTAATTAAGAAACTTATTAAAATTGAATAGGAAGAGTTATAGTAAAGAGGGTATGAAGTATGATTACTTTGTTGTAGAGGGCTTTTCTCATGGGACGGTCTACTCAAACACAAAATTCATTAACTGTTGGTCTCAAATCAGAGGAGGGAATATCTACAAAAGAGTGAAATATTTAAAGAGTTGGTATTCTTGCGGTGGTTTCGCTTTGCCTCAATCTTTAAGAGATTTATTTTGGACTCCTAATTATTTGGATGTCCCTTCTAGTTTTAAAATTATAGATAACCAGCTCTATCTCAATATATCTAGGAAAGTTAAAGAATTCAATTTTTATCTAGATCCTATCGAAGCTCCATTAAAAGTAGATGACTTAACAGATATAGAATTAGTAAAAATTAAGCGACATTTTTACTTTAAGATGTCAACTACAAAAGACTTCAAAATATTTGAAGATTATGATGACAGATATAAGGAGGGTAGGATATACGGTTCTTCATATAGAATAGGCTGGCTTCATCGAAAATTTCTAATGATGAGTCTGGTGGATGGGCAATTGATAGAGTTTATGGATCTTGGAGATATTTTACAGCCATATAGGGAGGAGTTAATAGAAAACCCAGATAGCTTTGTAGACCCTAGTTATTACGAAGATCTAATATGGACGGTTTTTAAAAATAAGAGTCTAAGTATTCTAGAGCGTAAAGCATACATAATTGAAGGTTTTGAATCTCCAAAAAAATTTTATGAGAGAAATTCGCAGCACTTTATTGATCCTTATGATAGTGGTTTTTCAATGTATGCGAAATTGGATTAATTTTTAGAATCGAAAGGTGTGCTTGGTCGCTCACGCGAAAGATATCTGTACCTCACATTCTTCTCACTTATTGTGATAATTATAATATTTGCTTACCATATGCTTAACATACAGTCGTGATATTCTAAAGTAGCTTCGCATAAAAAAAATATGCGTCCATATATCTATATAACAATTGCAATTTTAGGTGTGACTATGTTGAGCTGTTCAAGTACTAAACATAAAAACATCTCTTACCTAGGTGAAGAAATTATAAGCACTAGTCAAGCAGAAAATCTTGAGGCACCTACGCTTAATATTTATGAACCTTCTGGCAATCAAGAAAAAACACCCGTACTTATTTATGTGCACGGTGGTAACTGGAATCAAGGCAAAAAAGAAATATACTGGTGGTTGGGACGCAACTTTGCGCAAAAAGATATTCTTGCTGTACTGCCAGGATACACGCTTAGTCCTAACGCTACTTATGATGATCAAGCTGCGCAAATTGCAAAAGCAATAGCGTGGACAAAGGAAAACGCTGCTCGATATGGCGGAGATCCTGAAAGGATTTTTGTCACGGGACATTCGGCTGGCGGACACCTTGGGGCACTGGCGGTAATGAATCCTAAGTACAATATCAATCCAGATGATATTTCTGGGATTATCCTTAATGATGCAGCTGGACTTGATATGTATCATTACTTGAGTGAGAACCCTCCAAGTGCGAGTGATAATTACAATACCACGTGGACTACTAATCCTAAGTTGTGGAAAGATGCCTCTCCCATATATTTCATTAATGATAAAACGCCACCTATACTCAGTTATTTAGGCAGTAAAACATATCCTTCTATTACGGTGGCAAATAATCGCTTTAAAGAAGCGCTCATTAAATTTCAGCCAAATGCACGCAGGATCACGCTAGACAAAAAGCATGTACCTATGATTACTCAATATATTTTTGGTTCAAATAATAGGTATGATGAGATTATACAATTTATGAGTGGGCAAGAGTAGGATGATGTATTTTTAGCAAATGATTTTATTTATAGCTGGTGCAGCTCTTTTTATTTTTATGGGCTATGGTCTTTTTACGCTTTCGCGAAAGCGTACCCCAAAACAATTCCCTGTAGCCTGGGAGGAGATTTTAAGTAACGAGGTGTTATTTTACCAGAAATTACCTGCAGAGAAACAAGCATTTTTTAAAAAGCGCATGATGGCTTTCCTCGCAGAAGTAAATGTGGAGGCTGTGCAATTTGAAATTACAGATAGAGATAAGATTTATGTCGCTGCAAGTGCTGTTATTCCCATATTCAACTTTGGGGAGTGGCATTATAATAACCTTGACACGGTTCTAATCTACCCAGATTATTTTAATGCAAACTTGGAGTTTCACTCAGAGGGAGAGGATAGAAACATAGGTGGTATGGTGGGTTCTGGGCAATTTGAGAATCATATGATTTTATCGCGTAAAGCGCTCGTATTTGGATTTACAAATAAAACAGACAAAGGAAATACAGCTGTGCATGAATTTGTTCATTTACTTGATAAAATGGATGGTGTGGTAGATGGTGTTCCAGAGCAGTTGCTTGGGAAAGAATATATTATGCCATGGCTTGATCTCATGTATAAGGAGATGGATGCTATAAATAATGATGAGTCTGATATACGGAAGTATGGAGGGACTAGTGAGATTGAGTTTTTTGCGGTGGCTTCTGAGTATTTTTTCGAGCGTCCAGCATTGTTTAAGAGAAAACATCCAGAGCTCTATAAAATGCTAGAAATGTGTTTTATGGGCAATAAATCGGCTTAGTTTTATCATTCCCTTAACACCACGAGTACTTTGCTTTTGTATTTTTGAAGCTTACTATAATTTATGCAGCTTATTATTGATGTAGGGAACACGAGAGTCAAGACGGCTGTTTTTAATGGCGATGTGTTACAGGCTTGGCACCACTTCCTTCTTAAAGACTTTGTAGAAGAAGTAGGTGAATTTGCGGGATTATATCCTATTAAGAAGGCTATTATATCTTCTGTAGGTAGGCTTTCTGAAGAGCAAGCGCGATCAGTGCAGCTTAGATTTCCTACTATAATACTCAGTCATAAAACACCACTTCCATTTAGTAATGATTACGGCACTCCACATACATTGGGAGTAGATAGAATAGCGCTAGTTTCCGCTTTCGCGAAAGCGTATCCTAAAAAAAATGGTCTCATTATAGATGCAGGTACTTGTATCACCTATGATTTTATTACTGCAGAAGGCTCTTATAAGGGAGGGGCAATATCTCCAGGACTACGATTGCGTTATGAGACGTTAAATAACTTAACTGCAAATTTACCACTACTTGAAAAGCAAATGCCAGAGCATATTGTGGGGACGAGTACTGATGAAGCAATTCACTCTGGGGTAGTGCAAGGGGTTTTACTTGAAATAGACGGTGCAATAAATCATTATAAAGAGCATTATAATGTGGAAATAGTAATAATAACTGGTGGTGATGCCGAATTCTTGGCAAAACGATTAAAAAATAGCATCTTTGCGCACTCAAAATTTTTGCTAGAGGGCCTCAATTATATCTTAACATATCAGAATGATTAAAAAACTTTTTATAGTAGCAGTGTTGATGGTGGCCTTCAAGGGTCTTGCACAAGAGGGAGCTACGACATCTCCATATTCATTTTACGGTGTAGGTTTACAACAGTTTAAAGGTACCGTTGAAAATAAATCTATGGGAGGTATACAATCTTATAGTGATAGTTTACACTTGAATTTATTAAACCCAGCGTCTTTAGGTAAATTGCGTTACACCACTTTTACGGTAGGTGGTAACCACCAAGAAGTAACGGCAAAAGATGGCTTTACAGAAGAAGGCTCTTCAAAATCTACATTTGATTACCTAGCGATAGGATTTCCAGTGTCAAAAAAGGCAGGAGTTAGTTTTGGACTTATGCCATATACTACGGTGGGTTATAATCTAGATGATAGTACTGAAGATGTTGTGAATGCCTTCACGGGTCGTGGTGGTATTAACAGGGCATTTTTATCTGCTGGATATACGGTAGCACCTGGATTAACAGTAGGGGCTAGTGCGCATTATAACTTTGGTAATATTCAGAATGAAGCTCTGAGGTCTCAAGAAGGAGTGGAGCTAGCTACACGTGAAAGTAATCGCAGTGATTTTTCTGGATTTACTTTTGATTTTGCAGCTCAATATGAGCGTATGGTATCAGATAAGTTACAACTTACATCATCTATTAAATACTCTCCATCTTCAAACATAGGTACAGAGAATTCACGTCAGGTGGCTTCTGTGATTTTTAATACTTCTGGAGTAAGTGCAGATGTGGATTCTGATCAGATTGATGTGCTTGATTCAGATTTTGATTTCCCTTCTACTTTGACCTTAGGATTAGGTATAGGAGGTGTAAATAAGTGGTTTATAGGCGCAGAATATACATCCCAGAAATCAAGCAATTTTAGTAATAGAACATTTACACTAGATGATGTAACATTTGATGATGCTACTCAGATGCGTATAGGAGGATTTTATATACCTAAATATAACTCTGTTACAAGTTACTGGGATCGTATTACTTACAGGGCTGGGTTCAGATATGAAGAGAGCGGTATTGTAGTGTCTGACGAGGACATAAACGAGTTTGGCATATCTTTTGGAGTAGGACTACCCACAGGACGTAGAATAAGTAATTTTAACCTTATGTTTGAGATGGGCCAGCGAGGAACAACAAATTCAGGTCTTATTCAAGAGAACTTTATTAATGTAGGAATAAGCTTATCAGTAAACGACTTATGGTTCGTCCAGAGTAAATTTAATTAATTGAAAAACCTAACACTATGAAAACTAAATTGACCACGCTTTTTGTAGCTATAATAATGACAGTAGGATTTACTGCTCAGGCTCAAATAAGTGAAGAATGTATGACTACAGGTTCTATATTCAATGAAGCTGCAAAAGTTAAAAATTGGGATGCTGCAAGAGCTCCATTTACAAAACTTAGAAAAGATTGTCCTAACTGGTCACTTGCATTATACCAGTATGGAGAGAAGTTGCTAAAAGCAGATCTTAAAGCCGCAAGCGGTGATCAAAAGACGGCAATAGCTCAGGACTTAATCTCATTGCTACAACAAAGAGAGCAGTATTTTCCTGCAAAAACTCCAAAAGGAAAGAACGCAGCAGCTCAAGCTCAGGTAATGTTTGATAATAAATTGGAGACGCCTAAAGCACAATTTGATGCATTTCAAAATGCATTTAATATGGATGCAAACTCTATTACAAGTGCAAAAAACATCTACACTCGTTTTAAGTTAGCTGTAGATTTATATAAGGATGGACAGCAAGTGCAACTTCAAGAGGTTTTTGATCTTTATGATGATACACAAGCAAAACTTAATAAAGGAGCAACAATATTAGATTCAAAATTACAGAAGCTAGTAGAGAAGGAAGAAGCGGGTACTGCATTAAGTGCAAAAGAGAAAAGAAGAGTAAAAGGATACAATACTAACCTTAAGGCTTTTGGAATTTTTGCGGGTAGTACAGATGGTGCATTAGGAGCTTTAGGTAACTGTGAGAATTTAGTGCCACTTTACCAAAAAGATTTCGAGTCTATGAAAAATGACAAGGAATGGATTAAAAAGGCTGCTGGACGTCTTGCTGGAAAAGACTGTACAGATACAGATTTATTTAAGCAAATGGTTGAGAATCTTCACAGACTTGAGCCTTCTGCAAAATCTGCAAAATACTTAGGTATCTTAGCTGGAAACAGAGGAGACTCTGCAGCAGAGGCTAGATATTACCAAGAAGCTATTGATCTTGAAACAGATCCAAAAGAGAGAGCTAGTGCTTATTATAGACTTGCACTTCAAGCTAAAAAGGCAGGAAGCTACGGGAAAGCAAGAGGTTTATTTAATAAGGCATTATCTGAAGATGGATCTTTAGGACAGGCGTATTTAAATATTGCAGCGATGTATGCGGCAAGTGCAAATAACTGTGGGCAGACTACTTTTGATAAAAGAGCGGTTTACTGGTTAGCTGCTAGTACTGCAGAAAGAGCTGGACGTGTAAGCCCATCACTAGCTGGTACGGCAAACAAAACAGCTGCAAGTTACAGAGGTTATGCTCCAAGTAAAGCAGATGTTTTCCAGTCTGGAAAAGCAGGTCAAACTATCAAGATAGGATGTTGGATTGGATCAAGTGTAAGAGTTCCAGGTAACTAATGTACTTCCAACATAGACATATATTAAAATTCTTAGTCACGGCTTTTGCCGTGACTTTGTTTTTAAGTTGTGGTGATAAAGGAGAGGAGATACGTAAAATGAGTATCAAGTCTGATGGGCCTGTTACAGAAGGAAGAGGTATCAATCTAAAGTATACAGACTCTGGAAAAGTTACAGCTCACCTTAAAACTCCATACATTAAGAATTATGCAAACTCTTCTTTTCCATATGAGGAGTTTCCAGAAGGTGTTGAGGTTATCTTTATAGATGATAACAAGGAGAATGTTATTACCTCAGATTATGCCATACGTTACAAATCCACAAATCTTATAGACTTGCAGCGCAACGTGACACTTGTAACTAGTGATTCTATTACACTCAAAGCAGAGCAGCTTTATTGGGATCAAACTAATAATTGGATTTTTACAGATCAACCCTATACCATTATAACAAAAGATGGTTCTCGCAATGATGGAGACCTTTTTGATTCTAATGAAGACTTTACAAATTTTGTATCTTTAAACAACGTAAGTAAACAATACGTTAAAGAAAATAATGAAGACTTATGATGCGATATGCAAAATATACGGAGTACGTTTATATCATAGTAGCTGTTTTAGCTGGGTATAAAGTGGTGTCACTATGGGGAGAGGATCAGCCTAGAGCTTATTTGTTTTTGTTTTTCTTTGCGATAAGTGTAGGTATGTATTTTTTTAGACGTCACTTCCGTAAGAAATTTGAAAACAGGAAAAACTCTTAATGGGCAGCTTTGAAGTCCAGATAATTGTCGTTTGTTGCTCATTACTATTGTCTGCATTCTTCTCAGGAATGGAGATTGCATACATCTCGGCAAATAAAATTCATATTGAGATAGAAAAAAAACAGAATGATTTTCTTTCTATTGTATTGACTCGGCTTACAGCCAAACCTTCTAAGTTTATCGCAACCATGTTGCTGGGCAATAATATTGCTTTGGTAGTTTATGGTTATTTTATGGGAGCACTCCTACAAGGGTGGCTTGAGAGTTTGCCTTTTGGCGAAAATTTGATATGGTTAGGTACATTCGTCCAAGAATTTAGTCTATTAAGTCAGACTATTATTTCTACAATTGTCATTCTAATTACGGCCGAATTTTTACCGAAAGTATTTTTTCAGATCTATGCAAACAAGCTGCTCAAGTTTTTTGCAATACCTGCCTATATCTTTTATCTGCTGTTTTATTTCTTAAGTGCTTTTATAATTTGGGTGTCAGACTTAGTGCTTAAATATTTGTTTAAAACAGATGGAGATGAGGTGCAGCTAGCTTTCACGAAAGTGGAATTGGGAAATTATATTTCTGAACAAATGGAATCTGTAAATGATCAAGATGATGTAGATACAGAAATCCAGATATTTCAAAATGCACTTGAATTTTCTGAGGTTAAGTCTAGAGAGGTGATGCTTCCTCGTACCGAAATTATCGCTGTAGATGAGCGCACTACTCCAGCAGCGATCAACAAGATATTTATTGATACGGGGTTATCTAAGATATTAGTCTACAAGGATACAATAGATGATATTATTGGGTATGTGCACTCTTTTGAGTTATTTAAAAAGCCTAAAACAATAAGTAGTGTTCTTATGCCTGTGGTGTATGTGCCAGAGACAATGCTTGTAAAAGATGTTCTTAATATGCTTACAAAAAAGCGCAAGAGTATTTGTGTAGTCATTGATGAGTATGGTGGTACAAGTGGCATGATGACGGTAGAAGATATTGTAGAAGAGCTTTTTGGTGAGATAGAAGACGAGCATGATACTGCAGAGCTTATAGAAGAACAGCTTGGAGAAGACCACTATAAACTTTCTGCAAGGCATGAGGTAGATTACCTTAATGAGACATATAAGTTAAACCTTCCAGAGAGTGAGAACTATGAAACCTTAGGTGGTTTAGTAGTGAGCCACGCAGAAGAAATACCACAAGAAGGAGAGAACATTGAGATAGATGGAATAATCTTTCATATTCTTGAGACTTCAAATACAAAAATTGAACTCTTGGAAGTCCGTATTTCTAAAGACTAAATTGGCTTATTTTTTTATTTTTTATTATGGGAGAAAATGGTATTTTCGCCCACTATTATAGCATAAACAACAGACAATGGCAATTTTAAATAAAATACGTAGCAAGAGCATCTTTTTGATAATCATTATCGCACTTGCTCTATTTGCATTCATTTTTTCTTCAATTTTAGATAGTGGAGGTTTTAATGCTGATAAGCAAAACCGTGTAGCATCTATAAATGGAGTAAGTATCGATCGTGAAGCTTTTGCTTCAAAAGTAGAGGAGCAAACACGTAGATTAGGAGCAAATGCCTCAACTACACGTGCTGTAAATACAGTATGGGAGCAGGAGATTAATCGTGTTGTTCTTGAGGAACAGTATGAAGAATTAGGTATTGAAGTAGGTAAAGACCGCACGCAAGAATTACTTAAGCAAGCATTGCAAAGTGATCCTCGTTTTCAAGATAGCGATGGTTTCTTTAGTGAAGGTAAGATGCAAGAATTTATCGCAACTCTTAAGGACAGCCAGAACCGTAATGATTACCAAAACTGGTTAAATTTTGAAGAAAATTTAAGAAACCAAGAAAAGCAAAGTATATATTATAACCTTATCAAGGCAGGAGTAGGATCTACACTTAAAGATGGTGAGATTGCTTACAAGCTTGATAATAACAATGTAGATATACAATTTGTACAAGTTCCTTACACATCTGTTCCAGATGAAGAGGCGACAGTAAGTAAGGAAGAAATTCAGAAATATGTAAATGAGCATAAAGAAGAATACAAAACAGACGAAACTCGCAGTATTCGTTTTGTGAAGTTTTCTGAAGAAGCTTCATTAGAAGATGAAAATGCACTTAAAGCTGAGTTGTCAAAACTTAGAAAGGAGTACACATCTCGTAATGGTGCAACAGGTGTAACAGAGACACTTGCTGGATTTGATAATACAAATAGAGTAGAAGATTTCTTACTAGACAATTCAGATATTCCTTATGTAAATCGTTGGTTCTTTAAAAAGAACTTACCTGCAACAAACGCAGATACATTATTTGCTCTAGGCAAAGGTGGCGTGTATGGTCCTTACAAGGACAACAACTACATGAACTTATCTCGTGTGATGGATGTGAGAAAAATGCCAGACTCAGTAAAGTCTCGTCATATATTAATTGATTTTAAGGGAGCAGTAACAAACACACAGAGAGGACCGGTTCCTTCATCTGCTACTCGTTCTAAAGAAGATGCAAAGAAACTTGCAGATAGTTTACTTTCTGTTATCAAAAGAAATAAAGGGAAGTTTGAAGAACTAGCAAAAGAATTTTCTTCAGATAAAAATAATAGTGAAAAAGGAGGAGACCTAGATTACCAAAACCCTAATCTTTTTGCTGAAGGTTACAGAGATTTTATTGTAGATAACAGAACTGGATCTGTAGGTGTTGCAGAAACTAACTTTGGTTACCACGTGATTGAGATCACAGATCAAAAGAATCTTCAAGATGTAATTAAGGTTGCAACGGTAGTAAAAGAGATTGTACCATCAGATAAGACAATTTCTTCTATCTATAATACAACTCAAAAATTTGAACTAGCTGCACAAGATGGAGATTTCCAAGAAGTAGCGACAGAAAATGGTTATACGGTAAGACCAGTGCAGCGTATACGTGCAATGGATGAAAATCTTCCAGGTGAAGGTGCTCAACGTGCAATCGTGCAGTGGGCTTTTGATGAAGAAGTTTCTGTAGGTGACATCAAGCGTTTTCCAGTAAACAATGGTTATATAGTAGCGCAAGTTACTCGTCGTACTCCAGAAGGAACAGAGCGTGTAGAGGATGTGTCTACTCAAGTAACTCCTATACTTCGTAACATGAAGAAAGCTGCAATCATAAAAGAAAAGCTTTCTGGAGCTACACTTGCAGAGATGGCACAGTCACAAGGTCAAACTGTAAAGACTGCATCTGCAATATCTATGAATGCGCCTACAATCGCTGGAGCAGGTAATGAGCCTAAAGTGGTAGGAGCAGCATTTGGATTAAAAGAAGGTGAAATATCTGATCCTATAGAAGGTTCAAGAGGTGTATATGTGGTTAAAGTAACAAAAATTACTGAAGCACCAGCTCTTGAAAACTACGCGTCTTTTGCATCGCAACAAGCTCAAAAGGCTAGAGTAGCTGTAAGTTCTAAAGTGCTTAATGCGCTTAAAGAAGCTGCAGAGATTGAAGATAATAGAGCTACTTTTTACTAGTAGTTGAATCACATACATATTAAGAAGGCTCGAACGTAATGTTCGAGCCTTTTTAGTTTACCATGGTTTTAGTTCGCTTTCGCGAAAGCGTGAAGCTTATTTGTAACTCGTTCTTAGAAGTCGAGTATCATCTCGCTGTAAGGGATGATAGTGTGGAAGCCTTTGTTTTTAAAATACGCCATATCTTGAGTTTCTCCAGTAACCATTACAAAATCACCGCCCCAGCCACCTAAACTCTTAATAAGGTGTGGATAGTCAGAAAATAGCTGACTCTTAATAGTAGGAGATTTGATAATACTTGAAAGTCTTATTTCGTGCTCAGTAAGCAATTGTTCAAAATCTTGAAGTGTTTTGCTTTGCATGACTGCTGTGGTAAGCTGAGAAAAATGAGAAACCTCATTGAGTAGTAACTTGCTGTCTAAGCTTCTATAATGCTTAATGCTCTCTCTACTATTCTGCTTTTTATTAAGGTGTATAAAGAAGATATTTTCTTTAAAGTCGGGGTCAAATGTTACATTCTTTATGATTGGGTCATTTTTGGTTCTCTCATAGGTAATGGCGCTTTCTGCTGTTGCACATGCGATATCGTAACCACTTCCTCCAAAAGTCATTTCAAGTAGCTTGTAAGGGTTAATCTGCGCCCATAAAGCAATATTTGCAATAAGAGTAGAGGAGGAGCCTAATCCCCAATCTCTAGGGAATTCTAAAGTGCTAGTAGCTGTAAGCCCTTCTTGACCTTGTAAAAACTGTGGATTGAGTTGTTGTGCTGCTTGTAATATGGTGAGTAAGCGCTGCGGGATATCTCCATTAGGAACCGCACAGTCTTTTATGGGTAAAGTAAAATGGGTTTCAAACCATGTGGAGCCATCATGCAGCTCGCTTTTCCAAAACAAACCTTGGTCTTCTGTCGCATTTATTGTGAGCTTTTGGCCTCTGCTTGTGGGAAGCGCAAGAGCCTTTGATCCATCAAGAACCAGATATTCTGCGGTTAATAGTAACTTACCGTGGCTGTAAAAGGATGAGTTCACTTAGTGTATTCTTTTGTCTTTATTAAATACTTATGAGCGAAGTGCTTCTATAAAAGAAATAACAGCACTATGTGTAACCGTATTAGTCTTAAAGTGAGTGACTGTTTCTTGTTTTTCGGTATCTGTAGCTTCCATCTGGTTGAGGATGTTCATGAGATGCATTTTCATGTGTCCTTCTTGAATTCCCGTTGTAGTAAGTGATTTTAATGCTGCAAAGTTTTGTGCAAGTCCTGCAACAGCAACAATTTGCATAAGCTCTTGGGCAGATGGATTTTCTAGCAACTCCATAGACCACTTTACCAGCGGATGTAATTTTGTAAGTCCGCCCACGGTTCCTAGCGCGAGTGGAACCTCAATCCAGAATTTAAATATTCCATCGTCTATACTAGCATGCGTAAGACTTCTATATTGTCCGTCTCTAGCGGCATATGCATGTACACCAGCTTCTACAGCTCTAAAGTCGTTTCCAGTGGCAAGAATTACTGCATCAATACCGTTCATAATCCCTTTGTTGTGAGTCACTGCGCGGTAGGGTTCTTCTTCGGCAATAGCAATCGCTTGGATGAATTTTTTAGCAAATTCCGCACCCTCTATATTCTTTTCAGAAAGATGAGCTACTGGGCAATTTACCTCGGCTCGCACTACGCAATCTGGAACGTAGTTTGATAAAATAGACATGATGATGGAGAGGTTTGCTCCGCTTTCGCGAAAGCGTGCTTCTGCCTCAAAACCTGCTTTAAGTGTTGTTGCAAATTGTTCTAAACAACTATTTATAAAATTGGCTCCCATTGCATCTAGCGTTTCAAACGTGCAATGAAGTTGGTAGTAATCTGCTACCGCCGAAGTTTTGTTTACGAGCGTGATGTCTTTAATGCCACCACCACGTTTCTCCATGTTTTTTGTGATAGCAGCGGTATCTGCAATTAACTGTGGCTTGATGCTTTCAAAAAATGAAGTCAAAAGTGACGCATCGCCATCATAGGTGAAGTGTACTTGTCCTACTTTGGTGGTTCCTAGTACAGTAGTTTTAAAACCTCCTCTTTCTTGCCAGAATTTTGCCGCTTTACTTGCAGCAGCCACCACAGAACTTTCCTCAATGGCCATGGGAATGGTATAGATGCGGTTGTTTATAACAAAGTTAGGAGCGACTCCTAGTGGTAAGTAGTAATTAGTAATCGTGTTTTCTATAAACTCGTCATGAAGCTGCTGTAATTTTTTATCATCATTCCAGTAAGATGATAGTACTTGAGTTGCTTGTGCGGGATTCTCAAAATAGGTAGACGTGAGCCACGCTATTTTTTCAGTTTTTGAAAGTCTTGAAAATCCTGATATTGCCTTTGTCATTAAGCTGTATTTATAAAAGTATCAAAGATACTGAGAATGAGGTAAACCTAGCTTTATATCGATAATGTAGTGATTTTATTTCTTAACAATATGGTGCTATTTAACAGCTTTTACGGGGCTTTTTGCGTTATTTTTAGTAAAATTGAGATACATTACTAGAATCAGCAATTATATATGAAAATACAACTCTTTTTGAGTGCCATTTTACTCATGGCAATCCAGAGCGCCACTGCGCAAAAAAAGCAAATCACCCTTGAAGATATATGGAAAGAAGGCACTTTTAGTGCAGAGAGACTCCAGTCTATTCACTCCATGGCAAATGGACAGGAGTATGCCGTTCAAAACTTTGACAGAGCAACACGTACAGGAAGTGTAGATATTTATAGCTATGCGACTGGAGAAAAAGTGCGTACAGCGGTAAGCAGTGCAGATATAGATGGCCTTGATTATTTTATAAGCTACGAGTTTAGCGATGATGAAAAGCAGGTTTTATTAGCTACCAAACTACAGTCGATCTTTAGAAGATCTACGCTAGGAGAGTTTTATGTTTGGAATACGCTTTCGCGAAAGCTAACAAAGGTATCAGACGATTTAATCCAAGAGCCTACATTTTCTCCTGACGGGAAGATGATTGCTTACGGTAAGGGTAACAACTTATATGTGTTTAACATTGCAGAAGGTACAACCCAGCAGCTCACCACAGATGGAAAGAAAAATAGTATCATAAACGGCATTACGGATTGGGTTTATGAAGAAGAATTTGGTTTTGTGCGCGCCTTTGATTGGAGTGCAGATAGCAAGAGGATTGCTTATATACGTTTTGATGAAACATACGTGCCAGAATTCTCTATGGATATTTACGGCAAAGAATTATACCCAACCCAATCGGTTTTTAAATATCCTAAAGCTGGTGAAGCAAATGCAAAAGTAACACTACGTTTACATAATCTTGATAACGGAAATAGCCGTAAAGCAAAGGATGTTGAGATTAATCTGGGTGATAATGCTGGACACTATATTCCGCGCATCTCTTGGTCAAAAGATCCAAACGTACTTGCTGTACAAACATTAAATCGTCACCAAGACACATTAAAGCTTTCTCTATTTAATGCGGCTACTTATCAAACAAAGCTTGCTGTTCTTGAAACGGATAAGGCGTATGTAGATGTGACAGATAACCTTACCTTTCTAGAAGATAATAGCTTTATCTGGACGAGTGAAAAAGATGGGTGGAACCATGTATACCATCACAACGCAGATGGAAGTCTTAAGAGGCAAGTAACATCAGGCGACTGGGAAGTGACAGGATATTACGGTTATGATGCAAAAACAAAGAGAATTTTTTACCAAAGCTCAGAAAATGGATCCATAAATCGTGGTGTATATGCGATAGGTCTTAATGGTAAAAAGAAACAAGCACTGGCTGTAAACGAGGGAACAAATGATGCCGATTTTAGTGCAAACTTTAGCAATTTTATTCACACATACTCAAATACTACAACGCCTTATCGCTTTACGCTTAATGATGCTAAGAACGGAAAGCAAATACGTGTAATAAAAGATAATCAAGCTTTAAAAGACCTATATGCAGGTTATGATATCTCTCCAAAAGAATTTTTTGAGATTGATGTAAATGGAGTGTCACTTAATGCATATATGATTAAACCTACAGATTTTGATTCATCTAAAAAGTACCCTATGTTTATGACGCAATATTCTGGACCAGGATCACAGAGCGTAGCAAATAAGTGGGATACGTCTAATGATTATTGGTTTCATATGCTTGCGCAAAACGATTATATTGTGGTTTGTGTAGACCCAAGAGGAACAGGATTAAAAGGACGTGATTTTAAAAAAGTAACACAGAAAGAATTAGGTAAGTATGAAGTGCTAGATCAAATAGCAGCGGCCAAACAATTAAGTGAACGTTCATACATAGATGAAAATCGTACAGGAATCTGGGGGTGGAGTTATGGAGGTTTTATGGCTTCTAACTGTCTTTTTCAAGGAGCAGATACTTTTGAAATGGCTATAGCTGTTGCACCAGTTACATCATGGAGATTTTATGATTCTATTTATACAGAGCGTTATATGCAAACACCGCAAGAAAATGCAAGTGGGTATGATAACAATTCTCCTATGAGTCACGTAGACAAGATGGAAGGTGACTTATTACTTGTGCATGGTGGTGGAGATGATAACGTGCATGTGCAGAATGCTACACGTCTTGTGGAAGCTTTAGTGCAAGCAAATAAGCAATTTGATTACTTCAACTATCCAGATAGGAACCACGGTATCTATGGCGGAAATACCCGTTTTCATTTATATACAATGATGACAGAATTCATAAAAGAGAAACTTTAAGGATAAACAACTTATATTAGCAGTAAATAAATAATACAATATGGAATATAAATTCGGTGGTTCTGAAACCAATCAAAAGACAGTTTTAGGACATCCTTCAGGTCTTTTTGTGCTTTTCTTTACAGAAATGTGGGAGCGATTTTCCTACTATGGAATGCGCGCATTACTTGTTTTATTTTTAGTATCAGCTATTATTGATGGCGGCTGGGGCTGGGAGCGAGCAGAGGCATTACAATTATATGCATTTTATACTGGGTTAGTTTATGTGACTCCTATTCTAGGCGGTTTAATAGCTGATAAGATTACAGGGTACCGAAAAGCTGTAATTATAGGTGCTTTATTGATGACATTAGGTCACGCGTCTATGGCTTTTGAGATAAGCTCAGATATTTTCTTTTACGCAGGTCTCGTACTACTCATAATAGGTAATGGTATGTTTAAGCCAAACATCTCTTCTATGGTAGGGCAACTGTATAAAGATCAAGGTAAAGAAAAGGATGCGGGGTACACTATATTTTATATGGGTATCAACTCTGGTGCCTTTTTAGGTATTCTTCTTTGTGGTTATATAGGGGAATCTGTTGGATGGCACTATGGATTTGGACTTGCGGGTATTTTTATGCTTGTGGGAATGCTACAATTCTATTTTGCTCAAGGAATCTTTGGTACTATAGGGTCAGCACCAGCAAAAGCGGGCGAACTTGATGATGTATTAGAAGATGGTGTAGAAAATGCAGCAGATGCAATTGAAGATGTTATTGATGATGCCGAAAAGTCTAAAGTAACTCGTGATCGTTTAATTGTAATTAGTGTTCTTGCATTTTTTACTATTTTCTTTTGGTGGGCGTTTGAGCAAGCAGGAGGGTCTATGACCATCTTTGCAGCAGATTATACAGATAGAGTTCTTGAAGGTAGTAGTGGTATGACTTTCAAAATAGTCAACACAATACTTACAGTAGTGCCTATGCTTATTATTACATGGGTATTAGCGATGCTATTTAAACAAACGTATGGTAAATACGCCCTTTCTAATATTATCTTAGGTTTAGGGTTTGTTATAATATGGGGTATTGTAATCTGGATGTTATCTCGTCAGTTTGCAGATGATGCTCCAGAAGTTCCAGCTTCTTGGTTCGGTATCTTAAACTCATTCTTCATTATTGCTTTTGCACCTTTATTTTCAAAAATATGGAAGAGTAAGTACAATCCAAGCGGTCCAGTAAAGTTTGCTATAGGTCTTATCTTATTAGGTCTTGGGTTTGGTATTCTTTCTTTTGGGTCTATGGGAATTCCATTAGGTGCTAAGACGGCTTCTGTAAGTATGGTATTTTTAGTGCTTGCATATTTATTTCATACACTAGGAGAGTTATGCGTATCTCCAGTAGGACTTTCATATGTTAGTAAACTTGCACCAGCAAAACTTGTTGGCCTTATGTTCGGTATCTGGTTCGTAGCAAACTTTATTGCAAACTTTGCTGCAGGTATAACAGGTAGTTATATTGATCCTATTGTTGAAGAACATGGTATGGCAATCTTCTTTTTGATATTTACAGTAATACCTGCGGCAGCTGGTGTTGTGATGTTGCTATTAAATAAAACACTTATTAGAATGATGCATGGTATACGCTAAGCACATATAATAGTATAATTTAAAAACGTTCCCTATTTTGTGGAACGTTTTTTGTCTGTAAGAATTTGAAACATATACAGACTACCTCTAAAACAAAGAATTTGATGAAAAAAGTATTATACCTTCTTCTATTTCTTGCTACATCAACACTGAGCGCACAAGAAATCAACTGGATGACTATGAATGAAGCGCTAGCTGCCCAACAAAAAAATCCTAAAAAGATTTTTATGGATGTGTACACTGTTTGGTGTGGACCTTGTAAGATGTTAGACAAAAACACTTTTGTAAATCCTGATGTAGCGGCTTTTATAAATGAAAATTACTATGCAGTAAAGTTTAATGCAGAAGGGACTGAGATCATTAACTATTTAGGTAATACATATACTAATCCTCGTTATGATCCTAAAAAGTCCAGAAGTCGTAATAGTCAGCACGAGCTAGCACAGGCTTTAAAGCTTCAAGGGTATCCAAGTATGGTATTCTTTGATGAAAAGGGTAATTATATCCAGCCTATAGTTGGTTATCACTCCCCTAAACGTTTAGAAATATACGTTAAGATGGTAGGTAACGATGATTATAAAGATATTACTACTCAAGAGAAATGGGCAACTTATCAAAAGGAGTTTGAATACTCGTGGCCTAATTAAAATATTCACTCAATTATATAAGCTCCCTTTTCATACGTGCTATGGAAAGGGATTTTTTTATTTATACAAGTCCCTTTCCAGCGAGTTATGTAGCTTTTATAATTTGATGCGTCTGCAAAGATTAGAGCTTTCGGAAATCTCTCTGTAAGTCTGTTTATATTAATCTTTGGGGACTGAGTGAGAAGTATATAATCTGGATTTGCATTAGCTAATTGGTATATTCCAAGGCTATCTATAACGAGTATTTCTTTTCGCTTAAAGCGAAAATAGTTCTGCATGCCTTCTACAGCGACTTCATCTATGCGTAAGCCATCCTTATAATTGCGTACTCTGCTATCTTGTATTATGGTGTGTAATGAGTCTGTGCTATGTATTTTAAGCTTGGAGTTGTGGAAAGTACCTATCATGGTAGATTTACTTTTGTTGAAAATCGTGAGATGCGTAGTAGGAGGATTGCTTTTCTCATAAATAATAATAGAGGTCAATAATATTATAGATAGAGATGCCGCTACAAGTCTGGGATTATTGAATTTTTTGAATAAAGAAATACTAAAAACAATGCAGAGGTATAAGCCTATAAGAAATGCAAAACTTATTGTGATGTGATTTGTGATAAAAGCCTCTTTACTGGCAACCCAAAAAATAAATCCATTCATTAAGTCTATCACGTAGCCATACGTTGCTACTAAAGCATCTGGTAAGATATCCAGTGCTGCAAGTATTGCAACCAGTATGCCACCGCCTAATATGATTCCTAGAAAGGGGATGATGATAACATTAGAGAGAAAAAATAATCCTGGAAACTGGTGGAAGTAAAATAAACTCAAGGGTAGCACGCCTAGCTGAGCAGCTACTGAAACCGTCGCTATACCCCAGAGAAGCTTGTCTATATAGTAGCCCGGAGTATAAAAAGATGATAACCATGGCTGAATCCATAAAATACCAATAACAGCGAGATAACTCAGCTGGAAGCCTACTTGATATATGAGAAATGGATCGTATAAAAGTAGCAACACCGCAGATGCCATAACTGCATCTGTAGTTTTTCTTTTTCCACCTAGTTGTTGTCCTACCTCAAGAAAGCTAAACATAGTCGCTGCCCTCAATACAGAGGGTGATAATCCAGTGATAAAAGCAAAAGCCCAAATCATAGCGATAATAATTATAGACCGAAGCCACCGGAGCTTATAGTCAGCTATTGGTTTGGTAATTAAGCGTAGTAATAATAGTATAATTCCTACATGCAGGCCGGAGACGGCTAGTATATGCATCATTCCAGCAGATGCATAATTAGTGCTTATTTGCTTATCTATACCATTTTTCTGTCCAAGAACGAGTGCATCTATAACTGCTAGTTGGTCGCTAGTAAATGAATGAGAGTGTATAGATTTTAGTACGCTTTCGCGAAAGCGTGATGCCCACACCCTCAATCCGCTAGAGGTGTGTTGTGATATAAGTAACTCGTTTTTATTAATTGATAGCTGCCCGTATATCTGTTTTCTTTTTAAATAGCTCCCGTAATCAAATTGAAATGGGTTTTTGGGTTTAGGGACAGGTAAAAGTACAGATCTTGTGTAATACCATGTTCCTACCCGAAGACGTTGTGATGCACTATCCTTGCTGACATTAAGAATTACCTTACCTGAAGCAGCTTTTTTATTTATTGTCTTTAATGTAACAACATATTTATCTTGATACATTGTGGGCTTAAGAACTTGGTCTACAGTAAATAAGAAGGTGCTAGGGTTGCTAGTGTTTGTGTGAGTAAAATGGGTGTCGTTGTTTAGTGTGTTTGCTCTTTCAGAGGTTAAATAGCCTAGCGCTATAAATACAACAGAAATACCTGTTGTAAAAGCTATAGCATTGAGAGGTCTTTTGAAAGCAAGTCTGTGAAGTACAAAGAGAAATGATATAGTGAGTAGGAGGATAATAACTATCCAGAACCAAGAGGCGCGGTAGGCGTCATAGCAAATAATCCCTGCAATGAAGGCAAGAAGTATTACTAAAATGGGTGTGTTAATCCTCTTCAATATATTACTGATTAACCTTTTTTAAGGTGTAACTGTCAGTAATATAGTAAATTATAATTTACAAGACGCGTCTGGCCATTATGTATGCGTCATTCCAGTAACGCTCATTGAGGTTAGAAGTAAGAACGCCTTTTGAGGTTGTGGCGTGTATAAAGTAAATGTCATCGCCCGTAACTTTTGTGACGAGTCCCACATGATTTATGCGTTTGCTGCTTTTGTTCGTCCTAAAAAATAACAAATCACCCTTAGAGATCTCTTTGTCTTTTATAGGTTGTCCTCTTTGTGCCATCTGTCTAGAGATACGAGGTAAGACTATATTTTCTTTTTGAAAAGCAGTATAAATCAATCCAGAGCAGTCCATTCCCTTTCTTGTAGTGCCACCAAATTTATAACGAGTACCACTAAAGGCTTGCGCTTGCTGGATAATGCGGTCTGTTTTTGATGCGCTTATATGTTTAACCCTAGCAGTAGTTCTAGTTTTTGATCTAGATGTTGTGGTTTTTGAACTTCCGCACGAAGTCAATAAAAAAAGTAAAGAAACTACTGTGAATAATTGTTTCATATAGTAGATGGGCTTGTAGGTTTTTAATTGCTAAGCTGTGCTTTGGTTGTTGCTACAACGAGAGATGCGGTTTTGTCACTAGCTCCTGTACCCCCTAATTTTTTCTCTAGTGCAAAATAATCTTTAAAGAGTTTTGCGCGATAATCATCATTAGTGATCTTATCCAGCTCTTGCTTTAAATTTTTAGTATTTAAATCTCCTTGAATCAATTCTTTTACCACCTCTCTATCCATTATAAGATTTACAAGGGAAATAAATTTAGTTTTAATTATACGTTTTGCAATACTGTATGAGACGGCATTTGCTTTGTAACAAACTACCTGTGGTACTTTAAAAATAGCAGCTTCTAGTGTTGCCGTACCAGACGTGATTAAAGCTGCATTTGCAAAACTTAAGATGTCGTACGTTTTATTCATCACCAGTTTAACTGGGTAATCTTTGAGGAAAGGTTGGTAAAAAGAAACCTCTTGACTTGGCGCTCCAGCAATTACAAACTGATAGTCTGGATAATCATTTACTACGCTTAACATCACATCTAGCATAGCGCTTATTTCTTGCTTACGACTTCCTGGAAGTAATGCAATCATAGGTCGCTCATCGAGCTTGTGTTCTTTTGTAAACGTAGCGGCATCTGCTTGCTTACGACCAGCAACCGCATCTAGAAGTGGGTGGCCTACAAAATGTACTTTGTAGTCATGTTTGTCATAAAAGTCCTTTACAAAAGGTAATATCACGTACATGTGATCTACATATGCTTTAATCTTTTTGACACGACTCGCACGAGATGCCCACACCTGCGGACTGATATAATAGTGCGTAGTAACGCCTAGTGGTTTTGCCCACTCTGCAATGCGCAAGTTAAAACCGGAGTTATCTATAAGTATAAGCGCATCTGGTTCAAAACGGGCAATATCTCTCTTACAATCTTTAATAAGACCTGTGATTTTACGCAAGTTTGTAATAACTTCCATAAAGCCCATAAAAGCACGCTCTTTGTAATGTGTCACAAGAGTACCGCCTACTTCCTGCATGAGATCACCGCCCCAAAAGCGTATATCTGCCTCTGGATCTTTTTTGTATAGTGATTTCATAAGGTTTGCACCATGTAAATCACCACTGGCCTCGCCTGCAAGAATGTAATATTTCATTAGGTAAACATTAATATCATAGTTACAAATGCAATAGTAATCGTAGCAAGAAGAACGCCTCTCGCTCTCGCATCTTGTCCTTGTCTAAGCATCATAAAAAATGCCAGCAAATTAAGCACAGCGCCTATTGCCATAATTTTGCCTAGACGACCTTCAGACACTGCTGTTTGAAGTACGTTTGTGATGGTTCGGTCTTGTGTGCTGCCTATGTATAGAGAAAACAGCAGTACACCTATTGCGTTTGCAATAAGTCCAACTATGATTCCTATAATGATGTCTTTTTTCATATGTAATGTTTCGGCTTTCGCCAAAATTTGAATTCTTTGTAAATGAGCTTATTGTTTTAAAATTTTCGCGAAAGCGGAATTCTCAACCTTAAGCTATAGAAAGATATTGATGTGTGTCAAAGTTACGATTGCTTTGTAAACTTTAGACTAGTCTTCCCACTCATTTAGTTCTTGTAAAAAGTGGTGAGCCGTGAGGTCAAATTGGACTGGCACGACAGATACATATCCTTGAGATAGTGCCCACTCATCTGTATCTTCTCCCTTGTCTTGATTTACAAACTCGCCAGTGAGCCAGTAGTAATCTCTACCCATAGGATTTGTGCGCTTGTCAAAATCTTCTACCCATTGCGCTTTTGCTTGACGGCATACCTTAGTTCCTTTAATTTCGGCTGCTGGTAGTTTTGGGATGTTTACATTCAAAACAATCCCTTTGGGAAGTCCGTTTTTCAAGACTTGGCGAGTGATGCGCTCCACATATTTTTTCGCCGGTTCAAAATCGGCATCATGACTATAATCTAGTAATGAGAATCCTATTGCTGGGATGCCTTCTACACCAGCTTCTACTGCAGCGCTCATCGTACCGCTGTAAATTACATTGATGCTAGAGTTGCTGCCGTGATTTATACCGCTCACACAGATATCTGGCCTGCGAGGTACAATCTGCTGGTTTGCAAGTTTTACACAATCTGCCGGTGTTCCAGAGCATGTATATTCTTTATGTGTCGCGGCGGGATCAAGTTTTACGGGATCACAGTAAAGTGTATCGTTTATGGTAATGGCGTGTCCCATGCCACTCTGTGGGCTATCTGGCGCAACAACAATGACATCACCTATGGTGAGCATTACATCGATAAGGTTGCGTATTCCGGGAGCCGTTATACCGTCATCGTTAGTAACAAGTATTAATGGTTTATTGTTCATAAGAGGAGTTGTAAACTAAGCACGAAAATACGTAAATTGTACTTCAATTCGAGCGACAGTCGGGTTTAACAAAAGATTACGAGGGTTATTCTTATCGTGGCACAATTTTTAATGTACATTGTAAGTTACATGCAAATAAAAGATTTTATGAAAAGGAATTTAAAATTAATCGCAGTAGTACTCCTCTTCTCGGTAGCGAGTTGCAGTTTTACTACAAAGTCATTTGATGATCCAGATAAGGATAAGACATTACTTGATCTTATTTCTTATCTACTTAAGCGTGGTCATTATGATGCAAAAGATATAGATGACGACTTCTCTGCAGCGGTATTTGATGATTATATAGATGCACTGGATCCTTACCGCCGCTTCTTTTACAAAAAAGATATTCAAGAATTTGAAAAGTACAAGGATAAGATAGATGATGCTATTAGAGATAAGGATTTGACATTCTTTGACCTAACTTACACACGTCTTATGGAGCGTACTAAGGAAGCAAATGAGATTCAAGCAGACTTGCTTGAGAAGCCGTTTGACTTTACTGAGGATGAAATCTTAGATACAGATTATGAAAAGCAGCCTTTTGCAAAAAACAAGAGAGAACTTAAAAATCGCTGGAGGCAGCAATTAAAGCTAAATGCGTTAAGTTCTTATTTTGATAAAAAGGAAGAGCAAGAAAAAACACCAGAAGAAGGTGAAGATGTTGTAAGTACAGATGAGCCTAAGGAAATTCTTAGCGACGAAGCCTTAGAGCTTAAGGCTAGAAATGAAGTAAAGGATAATACCAAAGAATTCTTTGAATTTACAGACGAGCTAGAGCGTCAAGATTATTTTGCGATGTTCTTAAATGCGGTAGTGGAGGAATTTGATCCTCATACATATTACTTTGCTCCAGTAGCAAAAGATCGTTTTGATACTCAGATGAGTGGTCAATTTCAAGGAATAGGTGCTAGACTCCAAAAAAAGAATGGTGAAATAAAAATTACAGATGTTATTTCTGGAGGTCCAGCATGGAGAGGTGATGAGTTGCGTGAAGGTGATGTTATTATGAGAGTGCGTCAAGAAGATGAGAAAGACGCCATTAGCATTGTTGGGATGCGCCTTCAAGATGCCATAGAATACATTAAAGGCCCAAAAGGGACTAAGGTGATTCTTACGGTAAAAACGAAGCTGGATGGAAGCACGCAGAATATCACTATAGAAAGAGATATTGTAGAGCTTGAAGAAACGTATGCAAAATCTGCAGAGGTTGAAAAAGACGGTCGAAAATATGGTATCGTTAATCTTCCTAAGTTTTACTTTACAATGGACGATTATAAAGAAAAGAACGCTGCAAGTGATGTAAAGAGAGAGATAGAACGCCTTAAAGAACAAGGGATGGAAGGTCTAGTTATCGATCTTAGAAATAATGGTGGAGGTTCTCTTAAAACAGTGGTGGATATTGCTGGACTATTTATTAAAGATGGCCCTATTGTACAGGTAGCTTCTAGTGGCGATGAGCCAGAAGTACTTGAGGATGCAGATTCTTCTATCTTATGGGATGGACCACTTGTAATTCTAGTAAATGAAATATCTGCTTCGGCAAGTGAGATTCTCGCAGCAGCAATGCAAGATTACAAACGAGCAATCATCATAGGAGGTAAACAAACATACGGTAAGGGAACTGTACAAAACGTAGCAGATCTTAATCAGTACCTGCGTAAAAACCCTTATGGAGATCTTGGAGCACTTAAGTTAACTACGCAGAAATTCTACCGTGTAAATGGAGGATCTACTCAACTAGAAGGAGTTAAAAGTGATGTAGTGGTTCCGGATCGTTTTAAGTATATCGACATCGGAGAGCGCGATCAAGAAAACCCGCTTCCTTGGGATAAAATTAAAGCGGCAAGTTATGACGTGTGGGATGGTTATGTAGATTTTGATGAAACTATAGAAAATAGTGTGCAACGTATGTCTAAGAGCGAGCATTTACAGCTAGTAGATGATTATGCTAAATGGATTAAAGATCGTAGAGATGATCAGAAGTGGTCGCTTAACTATGAGAAGTACAAAGAACGTCTAGCGCAAAGTGAGGAGTATGCAAAGAAATTTGATGCGATAGATGATTATGATACTAAGTTGTCATACAAGTCACTTCCTTATGAGCAGAAACTTTTCAAAAGTGATACGATTTTAAAGGAAAAGCGTGATCGCTGGCACAAGAATTTAGCCAAAGATGCTTATGTAGAAGAGGCGTTAAATGTGCTTAAGGATCTCAAAATAAATAATATAAGAAAAGATAAACTTGCTGCGATAAAAGATTAATTCATGTCGCAACGAGCAAATTCTTTAACAGGCTTAGCGCTCCAAAAATTCAAGAAGAATTTTTGGGGCGTTTTGAGTTTACTATATATCGTTTTATGTGGCCTAGCTGCATTGTTTGCCTATGTGATTGCCCCAGATAGTAGTGAGAACGCAAATCAAATGCACCTCTCTATTCACTCCCAAGGGCCGGGGTTTACTGTTGATATACTCACCATACCCGCTCAAGTTGATGCGAGTCAAAGTTTCTTTTCAAAATGGTTTTCTGGTAGTAAGAATACGAGTACAGAGATTCCCGTCACTTCGTATACTATTTCAGAAAGTGGTATTACTTACATCCAGTATGTAGGCGATGGCGTAGAGGGAATGCCTAAAACGCTGGAAATAGATGGCGTGGAGGATTATAACGCTTTCGCGAAAGCGAATATCTCCTCACGTACATTTTTGTTAGGTACAGATAAGTATGGTCGGGACTTACTAAGTCGTATGCTTATAGGTGCGCGTATTTCTTTTTCAATAGGATTTGTTGCTGTATTTATTTCGCTTATCATAGGTTTACTTATGGGGTCGCTTGCGGGGTATTTTGGAGGTAAAATTGACGCTGCAATCATGTGGGTGATTAACGTGACGTGGTCTATCCCTACATTATTGCTTGTAATTGCTATCACTCTAGCTCTAGGAAAGGGATACTGGCAGGTGTTTATTGCTGTAGGTTTAACCATGTGGGTTGAGGTAGCTCGCGTAGTGCGAGGTCAAGTGATGGGAGTAAAACAAATGCAATATGTAACCGCAGCAAGAGCGCTAGGTTATACAGATGGACGAATCATCATCAAACATATATTGCCTAATGTAATTGCGCCACTTATTGTAATATCTGCAGCAAATTTTGCTGGAGCCATCTTGATAGAAAGCGGTTTGAGTTTTCTGGGGATAGGTGCTCAACCTCCTACGCCTAGCTGGGGAGCGATGATTAAAGATCACTATAGCTACATCATTCTTGGGAAACCTTATCTTGCGCTAATTCCCGGTGCAGCAATCATGCTACTCGTAATGGCTTTTATGCTTGTGGGGAATGCGTTGAGAGATGCGCTAGATGTGAAAAGTTAATTTATATATGAAAAGAAAATACACCTATCCATTACTAGTACTATTATTTACACTAGGATGGTACATATTTGAAAATTATGCTCATCAAGCTATTGATGCGCCAGTTGTAGAGGAAGGAAAGCAGCCTAAGTCTACTACAAATACTTATTTCCTTCCTACATCAACTACGGGTCAGATTGTGCATCATAATTATTACTCGCTTAGTTATAGTGAGAAAGATGAACAAGCAGAGTGGGTGGCTTATGAGCTTAAAAAGGAACACATCGTAAATGCCGATTTTAAACGCCCATACTTTGAAGTAGACCCTAAGGTAGGGACAAAGTCTGCTCACTGGCGTAATTATAAGAAATCTGGCTATGATAGAGGGCACCTTTGCCCAGCTGGCGATAGAGAATTTAGCAAGGCGGCTTATGACGAGACATTTTTGACAAGTAATATTAGTCCCCAGCGACATGATTTTAATGCGGGTATATGGAACGAACTAGAGCAGCAAGTACGATATTGGGCAAAAAAGTATGATGGTGTTTATGTGGTAACCGGAGGGATTCTCAAAGATAAAATGGGTGCAATAGGAACAGAAGGTGTGACTGTTCCAGAATCATTTTATAAAATTATTTATGACCAATCCGGGGGTGATGTAAAAATGATTGCCTTTTTAATGAATCACTCGGCATCAAAGAAGTCATTAAAAACATTTGTAACCTCTGTAGATCAGATTGAGAAACTCACAGGTATTGATTTCTTTCCTGAACTAGAGGATGGAGTAGAGGATAGGCTTGAAGCGAGTACAAGCACCAGCGGCTGGAAGCTTAGATAGTAAAGTGATATTATATAAAATAAAAAATGCGGCAATTGCCGCATTTTTTTGTTAATCTATATTGGAAGATTTTATCCTTTGATAACACCTCTTGAGATTACGATTTTTTGGATCTCACTTGTTCCCTCGTAAATCTGAGTGATCTTAGCATCACGCATAAGGCGCTCTACGTGGTATTCTTTTACAAATCCGTTACCACCGTGTATTTGCACAGCTTCTACAGATTGTTCCATTGCAACTTTTGAAGCATAAAGCTTAGCCATTGCGCTAGACATATCGTAGTTATTTCCTTGATCTTTATCCCAAGCAGCTTTCATCACTAGGTGACGTGCAGCTTCAATCTCCACATACATATCTGCTAGTTTAAAAGCGATTGCTTGGTGATTGCAGATTTCTGTGCCAAAGGCTTTACGTTCCTTAGAGTATTTAAGAGCAAGCTCATAAGCTCCAGATGCAATACCTAATGCTTGTGCAGCAATACCAATACGTCCACCAGAAAGAGTTTTCATCGCAAATTTGAATCCAAAACCATCTTCTCCTATTCTATTTTCTTTAGGAATTTTTACATCGTTAAACTGTAGCGTGTGTGTGTCACTACCGCGTATTCCTAATTTGTCTTCTTTAGGTCCTACTTCAAAACCTTCCATGCCTTTCTCTACGATAAAAGCATTGATTCCTCGGTGACCTTTTTCTCTGTCGGTTTGTGCAATAACTAAATATACATCAGAACGACCACCATTTGTAATCCAGTTTTTTGTTCCGTTAATCACGTAGTGATCTCCTTTATCTATTGCAGTGGTAGCTTGTGATGTTGCATCAGATCCAGCTTCTGGTTCAGAAAGACAAAAAGCACCCACCATCTCACCAGTAGCAAGTTTAGTTAAGTATTTTTGTTTTTGCTCTTCACTTCCGTAAGCTTCAAGACCGTAACAAACTAAAGAGTTGTTTACAGAAACTATAACAGAGGCAGAGGCGTCAATTTTAGATAATTCCTCCATAACAAGTACGTAAGAAGTAGCATCCATACCAGCTCCACCGTATTTAGGATCTGTCATAATACCCATAAAACCTAAGTCACCCATTTTTTTAACGAGTTCATCAGGAAACTGCTGGATGTTATCACGTTCAATAACGCCAGGAAGTAATTCTGTACGGGCAAAATCGCGAGCCGCATCGCGTATCATTATATGTTCTTCTGTTAAGCTAAAATCCATCGTGTTTGAATTATTAAGAATTATCTAAAAAATCTACACAAAGATACTTGTTTCTTGCCTTTTTCTCAATAGATTTAGACCAATGGGACAAAAAAACTATAACGTTATAGGAGTGATGAGCGGCACAAGCTTAGATGGTATTGATTGTGCCTATGCAAAAATTGGTGTTTCTCCATCAAAAGATGACTCGATATATCCATCATTTACCAGTGATATCATCGTTGCAGAAACTGTTCCCTATCCTAAAAAGTGGAAAGAAATACTTTCTACGGCTCATTTGCTTAGTAGAGAAGACCTAGACGCTCTTAATGAAGATTATACAGCTTATCTGGCCCACGTAATTAAAGATTTTATAAAAAATAACAAACTTGTGGATGTTGATGTAGTCTGTTCTCATGGACACACGGTGCTCCATCAGCCGGATCAGGGAGTTACTTTGCAAATAGGAAACCTACCAGAAATTGCCTCTTTAATTAACCATCGCGTGGTCTGTGATTTTAGGGTGCAAGATGTAGCAATGGGTGGTCAGGGAGCGCCATTGGTGCCTATAGGCGACCAACTGTTATTTGGCAATTATGATTATTGTCTAAATCTTGGTGGATTTGCAAATGTTTCTAAGGATGAAAAAGGAGTGAGAATTGCGTATGATATCTCTCCTGTAAACGTGGTACTCAATAAATATGCACAAGATTTAGGTAAAGAGTATGATGATGGTGGCGCTTTCGCGAAAACAGGAACTGTACACCAACCTCTCCTTGATAAACTAAATGATATTTTGTTTTATAAGCTTCCAGCTCCCAAATCTCTTGGGATAGAATGGGTGCACACGCATATATTTCCACTTATAGATGCCGCTCAAATTTCATCTATTGACGTGTTGGCCACGTTTACCGAGCATATTGCTATTCAGCTTGCGGCGCAGTTTAAAGAAGGTGCTACTGTGCTCGTTACCGGTGGAGGTGCTTACAACGCTTACTTATTAGACAGGATACGCTTTCGCGAAAGCGTAAAACTCATAGTGCCAGACCCTAAGTTGGTTGAATTTAAAGAGGCGCTTATTTTTGGATTATTAGGAGTGTTAAAACTTGAGAACCTCCCGAACTGTCTAGCAAGTGTGACCGGTGCAGGGCAGGATCACACTAGTGGAATGTTATATCAATCTTAAATTATTAACACTTCTTCTACAAGGTGTTTCTAAATTGTATATTTGGGCTTACCTAATTAGAAAGTATGAGAGCTCTTTTACAGCGTTATGAAGATAAATTACCAGAAATAGTTTTCCATTGGAATGATCCAGAAACAGAAGCAGAAGGCTGGGTTGTAATCAACTCACTACGCGGCGGTGCTGCAGGTGGTGGAACACGTATGCGTACGGGTCTGGATATGAATGAAGTATTGTCGCTTGCCAAAACAATGGAAGTGAAGTTTACCGTCTCGGGACCTGCAATAGGTGGAGCAAAATCTGGAATCAATTTTGACCCAAAAGATCCACGTAAGAAAGGAGTTTTAGAGCGCTGGTATAAAGCAGTGTCACCATTACTTAAAAGTTATTACGGTACGGGAGGTGATCTTAATGTAGATGAAATACATGAAGTAATCCCAATTACCGAAGAAAGTGGAGTATGGCATCCTCAAGAAGGAGTCTTTACAGGTCACTTCCAACCTACAGAGGCAGATAAAATTAACCGCATCGGGCAACTGCGTCAAGGTGTGATTAAAGTGATTGAAAATCCAGTATATTCTCCAGACGTAACACGTAAGTATACGGTTGCAGATATGATTACTGGGTATGGAGTTGCAGAAGCCGTACGTCATTATTATGATATTTATGGTGGTGATGTAAAAGGAAAAAGAGCCGTTGTACAAGGTTTTGGAAACGTAGGAGCAGCAGCAGCTTATTACCTTGCTCAAATGGGAGCAAAGGTGGTAGGAATCATTGATATAGTAGGAGGTTTTATTAATAAAGACGGTTTCTCTTTTGAAGAAATACGTGATATGTACCTTAATAAAACTGGAAATACACTTAATGCAAACTCAGAAGGGTTAATTCCATTTGCAGAGATGAATGAGCAAATATGGAATCTTGAGACAGAGATTTTTGCTCCATGTGCGGCTTCTAGACTTATTACAGAAGATCAAATTAATAACATGATTGGAACTGGCCTAGAGGTTATATCTTGTGGTGCAAACGTTCCATTTGCAGATAAAGAAATTTTCTTTGGCCCTATAATGGAGCATACAGATGCAAAGGTGAGTTTAATACCAGATTTTATATCAAACTGTGGTATGGCTCGTGTATTTGCATACTTCATGGAGCGTCGTGTACAAATGACAGATGATGCAATCTTTAACGATACTTCGCAAACTATCAGAAACGCTATCGAAAATACATATAGCAATAATAGCAGCAAGCAAAATATAAGTAAAACTGCTTTTGAGATTGCACTAAAAGAATTACTTTAATACTTACAATTAACCAGACAACTTATGGAATCAGTAATTATTCTCATTTTTATTATAGGGTACCTATCTATTACCCTTGAACATCCTCTTAAACTAGATAAAACAGTGCCTGCTTTAATAATGGCATCACTTATATGGGCTTTCCTTGCGGTAGGTTTCCACTTAGGGTGGTTTGACGTTATTGATACTTATGAAAATGCATTTAGTATTTTTCCTAACGGCACCGCGCTCACAGGAGATGCATTGCACGAAGCAGAGCATGGTTTTGATAACACACTGTTGCACCACCTAGGTAAAACAGCAGAAATACTTATCTTCCTTATTGGAGCGATGACTATTGTTGAAATTATTGATCTCCACCGTGGTTTTGAGGTGCTTAAAGGTGCTGTGCGCACCAAGAGCAAGAAAAAATTATTATGGATAATAGGTATACTAGCATTCATACTTTCGGCTATTATTGATAACCTTACTGCTACTATTGTACTTATTACCTTACTACGTAAGCTTATTGTAAATAGAGATCAGCGTTTGTGGTTTGCAGCTATGGTTGTTATTGCGGCAAATGCAGGTGGTGCATGGTCACCTATTGGAGATGTTACAACTACAATGCTCTGGATTGCCGATAATGTAACGGCAATGGGACTTATAAAATTTGTAGTAGTACCATCAATTATATGTTTTGTACTTCCTTTTGTAATTGCTTCTTATCTACCAGCATTCAAAGGTGAGATTATTGTAGACACTACAGAAGACGAAGAAGCCGGTAGACTACTTAGTAGTAAAACAATGCTTTTCTTAGGTTTAGGTATGATTGTATCTGTGCCTATCTTTAAAACGATAACACACCTTCCTCCTTATATGGGAATGATGCTCGCACTTGGAGTAGTGTGGTTAGTATCAGAATACATTCACCCAGAAGAAGATTTTACAAAAGAACGTAAGCACTTATACAGTGCTCACAAAGCATTGTCTCGTATTGAGATTTCTAGTATCCTATTTTTCTTAGGAATCTTAATGGCGGTTGCTGGACTTGAAAGTCTAGTATACGGGGTTTCAGAGTCTGGAGATCCAGTGGGAACTTTACGTTACGTAGCCGAAATCTTAAACGGAGCAGTACCTAATCAAGATGTTGTTGTAGTACTTCTTGGTATATTATCTGCAATTATTGATAATGTTCCTTTAGTAGCTGCATCAATGGGTATGTATGAAGCGCCTACAGATAGTTTATTATGGCACTTTATAGCATATTCTGCAGGAACCGGTGGAAGTATGCTTATCATAGGATCTGCAGCTGGTGTTGCAGCAATGGGAATGGAGCGTATCGATTTTATCTGGTACCTCAAGAAAATAACATGGTTAGCATTTATTGGATTTGCTGCAGGTGCAATTGCTTTTGTTCTTCTTACGGGAGGAACAATGGGATCTTAAGCTCATACAATTTAATACCATAACCATCGTTTCATATTAAAGTCACAACGACCTAATTTATGATTAATATCTTATTACAAGACGGCGCTCAAGATGCGGCAGACGTTCTTACAACAGATGAGCCTGTAGAGCAGACTTTATCAATTATAGACTTGCTTATCACAGGTGGTACAGCAGGAATCATCATAATAGCAGTACTTTTTGTACTGCTATTTGTTGCTATTTATATTTATTTTGAACGTCTATTTGCAATAAAAGCAGCGTCCAAGGTGGATAGCAACTTTATGAATCAAATACGCGATAATGTTCAATCCGGTAACATTGAAGGGGCAAAAATTTATTGTGCTCAAGCAAACTCACCGGTTTCAAGACTTACTGCAAAGGGAATCTCACGTATAGGTAGTCCTCTTGAGGATATCAATACAGCAATAGAGAACCAAGGTAAACTTGAGGTCTACAAGTTAGAACGCAACGTAAGTGTTCTTGCTACCATAGCAGGAGCTGCACCTATGATTGGGTTTTTAGGAACGGTAATTGGGATGGTACTTGCTTTTCATACACTAGCTACTAGTTCAGGACAAGCAGAAATGGGAACTCTAGCCGAAGGTATCTACACAGCAATGACCACAACTGTAGCCGGTCTTATCGTAGGTATTATTGCTTACATGGGTTATAACCACCTAGTAGTGCGCACAGATAAAGTAGTGCATTCTATGGAGGCAAATGCTGTAGATTTCTTAGATCTTCTAAACGAGCCAAGCTAATATGAACCTGCGCGGAAGAAATAAAGTGAGCCCAGAGTTCAGTATGAGTAGTATGACAGATATTGTCTTTCTACTACTTGTATTCTTTCTCTTAACCTCACCAGCCATTACGCCAGATGCTCTAGACCTAATTTTGCCTAAAGCAAAAGGGAAAACCAGTAACAAGCAGAACCTCTCCGTAAGTATTACTAAAGACCTAGATTACTACGTAAATAAAGAACGTGTAACTGAGAATAGTATTGAAGGGTTCATCACAAGCCAACTTGTAGGAGTAGAAGATCCTACCATTATTTTAAGAGCAGAGGAGGGAGTTCCTATCGAGAATGCCGTTAAAATAATGGATATTGCAAACCGCAATAAATACAAAATTGTCCTTGCGGTACGTCCTAATTAATTAGTTGACATTTATACATTATACGCTTTCGCGAAAGCGTAATTTTTAATTTTTCAATCCAAAACTTGGCATTCTTAGATACCATACATAAACGTAAATCTTTTACCATAAGCACTATTGTGATGGCTATCATACTATTGCTCATGTTTGTAGTGGGGATGAAATACCTCGATCCACCTGAAGAAGGAGGAATCGCTGTAAACTTTGGTACCTCTGAGGTGGGGTCTGGTAATGTCCAACCTACAAAACCGGTGGCCTCTGCACCTAAGAATACAGCTCCACAGCCTAAGCCTACAGTGCAAGAGCCAGAAGTGAAGGATGAGGTAGTAACGCAGGATATTGAAGATGCCCCAGTTATAGAAGAAAAGCCAAAAGAGAAGCCTACACCTAAGGTTGAAAAGCCAAAAGAAAAGCCTATTGAAAAACCAGTAGAGGAGGCAAAGCCAGACCCAAAACCAGATAAATCTACTACGAGTGCTTTAGATGCATTAATTAACGGGCCAAAAAGCGATGGAGCTTCACAAGCAGGTGAAGGTGATGATGACAAAGCGGGAGATAAAGGTGATCCTAATGGAGACCCTAATGCCTCAAGTTACTACGGAACTGGAAAAGGCCTTGATGGAGATGGTAATTACCAGCTAGGAGGTCGTAAAGCACTTGGGAAGCCTAAGCGCCAGCAAGAATGTAATGAAGCAGGGACTGTAGTTGTAAGTATCGAAGTAGATCGTAACGGAAAGGTGATAAAAGCAACTCCTGGAGTACGTGGGACTACTAATAATACACGCTGTCTTCTTGAGCCTGCAAAAGCCGCAGCGCTAGCAACAAAGTTTAATGCAGATGCTAGTGCACCCTCTAAGCAAATAGGGAAGATTGTATATCGTTTTAGTCTCTCAGACTAATAGGTTCATATAACAACTATAGCTATCTATACGTGTCTCAGCATTTCATATAGAACTACCTAGGTAATATCTACCTATCTTTACATACACTTAAAAGCGACCCATTATCACTTATCAAGAAACTTTAGATTGGCTATTTGCTCAATTACCAATGTATCAACGCAAAGGAGCAGCTGCTTATAAGGCAGATTTGGATAATATTAAATTATTATCAGAGTACCTTGGCAATCTACACACTGAGTTTAAAGCTGTTCATGTAGCGGGAACTAATGGTAAAGGTTCTACAAGTCACATGATGGCGTCTGTACTACAAGAAGCTGGATATACGGTAGGTCTGTATACGTCTCCACATCTCAAAGACTTTAGAGAGCGCATCAAGATTAATGGAGAGATGGCAAGTAAGCAATTTGTCATGGGGTTCATAAAGAAGCACAAAGCTTTTTTTGAGGAGCACCAATTGTCATTTTTTGAAATGACAGTAGGGATGGCTTTCTCGTATTTCGCAACAAAAAAAGTTGATGTTGCAATTATTGAAGTGGGCTTAGGAGGTAGACTAGATGCGACAAATATTATAACACCTGTGTTGTCTGTTATTACAAACATAGGTATTGATCATACTCAATTCCTGGGCGACACATTACCACTTATCGCTACTGAAAAAGCAGGAATTATAAAAGAAGGTGTTCCCGTAGTGATAGGGGAGTTTCAAGAGGAGACAGAAAATGTTTTTAGTACGCTTTCGCGAAAGCGTAACGCACCACTTTATAAAGCTTATGATTTTGACTTAATGCCTATGCAATCAGATTTGATAGGTTCATACCAGAAACACAATATTAGGACTGTGCAGGTAGCGTTTTCAGTGTTGCAAGGTGCAGACTTCCATGTAGGAATACAGCACATTGCAAAAGGACTTAAAAATGTAGTTAAGAATACAGGACTTTTAGGTCGATGGCAAGTATTACAAGAATTACCCAGAGTTATCTGCGATACAGGTCATAATAAAGAGGGCCTAACATATGTAATGGAGCAGTTAAGTAGGGAGAAGTACAAAAAGCTTCATATAGTCTTAGGTGTAGTTTCTGACAAAGATCTAGGAAGTATTTTGCCATTATTTCCAAGTTATGCTACTTATTATTTTTGTAAACCAGATGTGCCTAGAGGAATGGAGGTGCAGTTATTAAGAAAAACTGCAGAGACTCATAAATTGAATGGAAAGGCGTATCCTAGTGTAAAAGAAGCTTTTAGTGCTTCAAAAAAGACAGCTGGAGCAAGTGATCTTATTTTTATAGGCGGCAGTACTTTTGTTGTAGCAGAAATTATTTGATTTTTCTTAAAAAATATTGCAAAGTATGAAAGTTTAATTCTATATTTGCACCCGCAATAAGAGAAAGATTTAATTCTTCATTTTATTGTTACCTGATTATAAAATATCGGGGCGCTTAGCTCAGTTGGTTCAGAGCACTTGGTTTACACCCAAGGGGTCAGGGGTTCGAATCCCTTAGCGCCCACAAAGGCTTCCAGAAATGGGAGCCTTTTTTTGTTATATGAATTTCTACGTATACATATTATTTTCTTCTAGTCTCAATCGATATTATATTGGTTCGACAAATCATAAAGAAATTATTTAGAAATTGTAAAATGATTTTAACTGACGGGAATATTGATAGCAAGAAGATTGATAAACTTATAGGTAAAGCACTTAAGTTTAATTGGAAGAACCGCAGGGTAGTAGGTGGTGTTGGAATGTTTCTCAGTTCTTTTGAGAATAAAACGAGTAGTTCAGAAAAATTGAAAGTTAACTCTAAATGCAATTTAGAAATTAGAGGTAAAGGGCTGCTACTTCACTCAAATTTTTCAGGAAAACGGTCATTAGTGCCAATTGTCAAAGCAGATATTTTAGAGATAAAGTTAATACGAGGTGAAGAGAAGATTAATCCAATTCCTTTCTCTCCCATGTGGATTTTATTAAAGCTTGGTTTTTCAGTATTACAATCACGCTATTTGGGGCTGACAAAACAACAGTATTCTATAGATCCAATGGAGATGAGTTTAAAAACTGATAGTTATGAAATGGTCTTTAATGCAAATGGATTTTTATTTGAAAGACAAGAAGCTTTTTTAGAATGTTTAGACTTAGGCGCAAGATTGGCTATCATAAAAGGTTTTTCCAACTAAGGTTCGTATGCTATTTATTGCTAATGCTTTTTGAGCAATATGAAACTCATATCCTCTTTGAATTACATTGGTCTAGCAAATGATGTAGATGAACGTCTCAAAAGGCATTCTTTTATAAAATTAAATTAAAGGGCGAGCTTTTCTCAAAGCAATGTGCACTCAAATAGGCTGTCTTTACCTATTTCCTCATTATTTACATAATTACTTGTAACAAACGTTATATAAGTCATACCTATGCTACAACTAAAAAGCAACAGGTATGATTCTCAGTTTAAAGAATGTTTCAAAAACATATAGCAATGGTGTAAAAGCCCTAGATGATGTAACTATAGATATTAAGGCAGGAATGTTTGGTCTTTTGGGGCCTAACGGAGCAGGAAAATCATCTCTTATGAGGACTATTGCCACGCTTCAAGAGCCAGATACAGGAAGTATAGAGTTTAATGGACTTGATATTCTTAACAATAAAATTGAGTTTAGAAAAACCTTGGGCTATTTACCACAAGAATTTGGGGTGTACCCAAAAATGAGCGCAAGCTACCTCTTGCATTATTTTGCAAGCTTGAAGGGGATTACTAATAAAGTAGAGCGCAACGCAATTGTTGATAAAGCTTTAGAAGTTACAAATCTTAGTGATGTGCGTGATAAGCACGTTGCAGGCTACTCTGGAGGAATGAAGCAACGTTTTGGTATCGCACAACTCTTACTTAATAATCCTAAACTTATTATTGTAGATGAGCCTACTGCTGGACTAGATCCTGCAGAGAGGCATCGATTTTTAAATGTATTACGTGAGATAGGGACTAATCACATTGTTATTTTCTCTACGCACATTGTGGATGATGTTAAGGAACTATGTACTGATATGGCAATTCTCAATGGAGGAAGAATCTTATCGCAAAGTACACCAAAAGAGCTTGTGCAAAGTCTATCTGGTCATATCTGGAAGATAAGTGCTTCTAGAGATAAAATAGATGAGCTACAAAAGCAGTACAATGTGATTTCATCCAGCTTTAATGATACCAATGATTTAGATGTGAGAGTCTATAGTACAACCTCGCCAGGAGAAGGTTTTGAATCTGCTGTAGCAACTCTAGAGGACGTATATTTTACTACGTTAAATCAGAACCAACCTGAAAACGTACAGTAATATGTTCAGCACAATATATCTACACGAAATAAGAACGTGGTTTAAGAAACCACTTTTTTACATTTTTGCTGGAATCATGTTTTTACTAGGTGTCTTGATTATGGCAGCTGGTTTAGGCGTTTTTAGTAGTGACAATGTCACAGTAACGAGCAATGTATATCTTAATAGTCCGCTGGCAATAACGGGTATTTTATCCCAGCTGGCATTGCTATCTTATTTGTTAATTCCATCAATTACCGGAGGAACTATAGATAGAGATTTTAAAAATAACATGCATAATGTATTGTATTCTTATCCTCTTACAAAGGTGCAATACCTCCTTGCAAAGTTTTCTGCTGCAATAACGGTAAATCTTTGTATTGCCGCAGCAACTATTTTAGGGTTACTGATAGGTTCTATATTGCCTGGCGCAAATGAAGAACTTTTGGGACCTTTTGGATTATGGAATTACTTGCAGCCATTTGCGTTCATCATTTTTCCTAACGTACTTTTTTATAGTGCTATAGTTTTTGCTATTGTGGTGTTCACACGTAACATGAATATAGGTTTCATGGCCATACTTACCATGATTATCATACAGCTTATCGCTACAAGCATGGCTGATAATGCAGATGACAAATTTTGGTTCTCATTATTAGACCCTATGGCAAATGTGGCACTGGCAGATGCAACAGAGTACTGGACTCCAATTGAGCAAAATAGTCGTTCTATACCTATGGTAGGAGCATTACTGTATAACCGTTTATTATGGGCTGGGATTTCATTTGCAATTTTATTTGGGATTATTGCACGCTTTAATTTTTCTCAACATGCAATGACCATTCGTCTTTTCAAGAAAAAGACGGTAAGAGCAACTAAGAAAAACTTTAGTGAAGTAAGAAACATTGAAATGCCAGCAGTATCTACAGATTTCTCTCTCGTTGGGCAGTTAAAAACATTGTGGTTATTGGTTAAAAGTGACACTAAATATATCATTACGGGCTGGCCATTCATAATTATAACTTTCTTAGCCATTGTACTTACCATTGTAATGATGAGTTTTTCTCAGCTCATTTTTAACACGGCTATTTTGCCTAAAACGTGGACTATGCTTGCAGAGCCGTCTGCATATGTGATATTATTTTCATTTTTACTTATTCACTTATATGCCGGTTTTTTAATGGATCGCTCTAGGGCGGCTCATCTTAACCAGATAGTCGATGTAACGCCTACAAAGGACTGGGTGTTTCTAGTATCAAAAGGAATATCGCTATTACTTATGACAGGTTTTCTGCAAGTGGTACTTATCCTTTGTGGTCTTGCATTTCAAACGGCCAAAGGTTTTTATGATTACCAGATAGATCTTTATGTATTCCAAGCTTTTTTAATCAATATCTGGAAGTATATTCCGTGGATTTTGATGGCGCTTCTTGTGCACACATTGATTAAAAATAAATGGCTTGGCCTTGTAACTTTATTAGTGCTTGCTGTTGCGATTCCATTATTGCAAAATGCAATTGGAGTAGAGCAGGCTATCTATGATTTTAATTCTGGAGGTACACCTAGTCCATCAGATTTTGATGGTTACGGTTCTGTATTACCTCGTTTCTATACGTTTAGGGTCTATTGGATCTCATTTGGTGTTATTCTTTTAATGGCGGCTATTTTATTTTACAGACGCGGTATGGGGACTAATGTAAAAGGTCGTATCGCTTTCGCGAAAGCGAGATTATCTACACCCATCATAGCAACGGCAGTAGTTTCTCTAGTGATATTTTTAAGTATAGGTAGCTACTCTTGGTATGTAAATAACGTGGAGAATGAATTACTCACAGGAAAAGAACGTGAAGAATTACGTGTGCAAGCCGAAAGAGATTTAGGAAAGTATGCAGGAATACCACAACCTAGACTCGTAGCTGTAAATACGTTTATGGATATGTATCCAAAAACTAGAGACTTTAAAGCAGGAGCAACATTTACCATGATTAATAAGGATAGTGTTGCTATAGATACATTACATGTGAGTCTCACAGATTACCCTACAGAAATCACGCTAGACAGAGATGCAGAAGTGGTTTATGATAACGAAGATTATTATTATAAAATGTATGCTTTTAGTAAGCCTATGCAGCCTGGAGATACTTTAGTGTTTAAGTTCACCATGCATAATGAGGAGAATAAATTTCTAGATGATAAGTCGCCTATTTCTACCAATGGAACCTTTGTAAATTATGGTATGTTTCCTTCTATAGGTTACAATGATAATTTTGAATTAAGAAACACACAACTACGTGAAAAGTATGATCTAGCACCTAAGGACCGCTTACCAGATCCAGATGCCCCTGGAGCAAGAGATCGTAGTTATATAGGAGGTTATAGTGACTGGATAGACTTTGAGGCTACATTGAGTACTTCTCCGGAGCAAATAGCGATTGCGCCAGGCTATCTCATTAAGGAGTGGGAAGAAGATGGAAGAAAGTATTTTCATTATAAAATGGATTCAAAAATGCTCAACTTCTATTCTTTCTTAAGTGCAGAATATGAAGTGATGCGAGAAGAATACCAGGGGATTAATCTTGAGATTTATTACAATCCTGGTCACACTTATAACCTTGATCGTATGATGAATGGTATGAAAAAGGGCCTCGCTTATTATAATGAGAATTATACACCTTACCAGCATAAGCAAGTGCGTATCATAGAGTTCCCTAAAGATTATGGAAGCTTTGCACAGGCCTTTGCAAATACAATCCCTTTTAGTGAAGGAGTAGGTTTTGTAGCAGATGTAGATGATGATGATCAAGATGCAGTAGATTATCCGCTGGCAATAACTGCTCATGAGCTAGCACACCAGTGGTGGGCTCACCAAGTAATAGGAGCACAGGCTAAAGGAGCAACATTACTGTCAGAAAGTATGTCTGAGTATAGTTCGCTCAAGGTGCTTGAGAAAACTTATGGTAAAAACCAGATGCGCCGTTTCTTAAAAGACGCGATGGATGGATACTTGACAGGTAGAACTAGTGAGCAGATTAAGGAGCAGCCATTAATGTATAATGAAAACCAACAGTATATTCATTACCAAAAGGGGTCATTAGTTTTATATGCTATGAGTGATTACTTAGGAGAAGATGTCTTTAACGGTGTAGCAAAACGCTTTGCCCAGAAGTATCAATTTAAAGGACGTCCTTATCCAGTAGCTACAGAGTTTGTGGCAGATATAAAAGCGGTGACGCCAGACTCGCTTAAATATCTAGTTACTGATATGTTTGAGACCATCACACTTTATGATAATAAAGTAGAAGATGCCACTTATACAGAATTGCCAGATGGTAGTTATGCTGTACATATAGATGCGATTATAAGTAAGTATCGTTCTAAAAAGAAAGGAAAAAAAGAATATAAATCCATCGCGGGCGATAGTCTTTCATTTACTCCAGAAGGTGAGGAGGATGCCATTGCATCCTTACCACTAGCAGATTATATTGAGCTAGGGGTTTTTGGCGAAGAGGATGAGGAAACAGGAGCAGAGAATGTACTGTATCTAAAGAAAGTGAAAGTGAGCGACATTAACAATGGTTTTGATGTGATAGTTGATGAGAAACCAGTAGAAGCTGGAATAGATCCTTTTAATAAATTGATAGACCGTCGTGGTAGTGATAACCGTAAGAAAGTAAAAGAAAACGGAAGCGACAAGGAAGAATAACTTCTGATGATTTTTAAAAGTAAAAACCGTAATTCTTATATAGAATTACGGTTTTTTTATGCTTAATAATAAGTCGTTATCGCAATGTCATGATGGATTTATAGCCCTGCCGCATTATACAACTTTGCCTTTGCCGTAAGTTCCTTTACAGAAAGGACATTTGCTTTAAGTCTTGCGTCTATCAACTTTTGCTCGCGGGAGTTAATGAGGAATAGTGAACTTTCTCCTAGAAAAAATTTACGCTCCTCAGCTTTTACAAGGGCTTCATAATCTACCACAATCTCAGTGATGAGGTTATTTTGTTCTAAAAGGGATGTAATCTCGGCTTCTGTGGCGTCAAGCTTGTTTTTGATAGCAAGGGAAGTGGCTGTACGTTCAAACTGGGCGTCTTGTACTTTAAGCTTAGCAAGATTTAGATCTCCGCGTTCCTTACGCAAGAAAATAGGAAAGCTCACATCTACAAAAGCCTTGTAATTTGCCGTATTAAAACCATCTAATCGATCTGCATCTGGTGATAGAAAATTGTATTGCAAGTTTACCTTAGGAAGCAACTTGTTTTTCTTTAAAAATCGATCTACTTCTAGTCCATCAATCTTTGCGTCAAGACTTTTAAGCTTAGGATGATTATTTAAAAAAACCGAGGTATCTGTAATGCCCACTAATAATAGAGAGGCGTCCAGTACTGCAAGCTCAGGTTTTTCTGGATATACCGTTTCTTGTATTTCTAATGGAATACCATCTATCCATAAAAAATTACTCGCAACTAGGCGTGCCTTTTGAGCCTTAAGCGAGGCAGCTTCTAGATCAAGACGTCTTGTTTGAGCAGTGATTCTAGCTTCTGTAATGTCTATAGCCGCTTTGTCACCTTCTGCTACGCTTCTTGTTACGGCGTCTAGCCTGGTGGTAGCATTCTCTAAAAAAGTACCGTAAATAGCTTTTTCATTTTCTGCTTCTACCCAGTCAAAATATGCTAAGCTAGCCTCATAAATTAAGTTGTTTACGAGTAAGTCACGATCTGCGATGGTTTGCTGTTCAAAAAAGCGTGCTTTCTTTAAGGTAGCCATGCGTTCATTAATAAGAAGACCTTGTGCCAGCGCAAATGAAACTCCAGCGCTATATAATCCATCTTCGGGAACGGTAAGGTTGGGGTTGAGAAACTCACCTGTGTTTTCTTCAAAACTTCCTTTTAGCTCAATTCCGTACCAAGTAGGAATTTTAAAAGTAGCGTTAAGCTGATCAAAATATTCGGTGTCTTTAAATTTCTTACGATCATAGTCTACCTCAATTTTTGGATCAAAACCTCCTCGTGCTTTAAGTAGATTAGCTTCTCCTGTGCTTAATACTAATTCGGCTTGTTTGATTAATGGATGATGTTGCTTTACATATCCTAAGTATTCCTCAAAAGAAATATTTTGTGGAGAAAGTACAGGTGTTTGAGCTAGTCCCGCTTTCGCGAAAGCGTAACACAACACAAGGATTGTATATTTTATAAGTAACCTCATTTTTTCTCTTTTCTAGGCGTTAAACTACCATCTGGTAAATAGTAATCTGGCGGAAAGCCGTTGAGTTGTCTCCATAACTCGTACCATATAGGAACATCTTGTAACAAGGCGATAGTTTGTGCTCCAGAGCCTACCCGTACATTTTTAGGCCATGCCTCTGCTTCTTTATCTGGCGCAATAAGCACTCTAAATTTACCATTGGCGCTTATGAAGGTTTCTACAGCAACTACGGTTCCTCCATAGGTTCCGAATGATGCGTCTGGCCAGCCGCTGAAAACGATTGCCGGCCACCCATCAAACTGCACACGCACTTGTTCTCCTGTGTGTATGAGTGGTAGGTCTATGGGTCTCACGTAAGTTTCAACAGCTAGGTCATAGTCTGCAGGCATAATGCCTACTAGTTGTTCTCCTTCTTTAAAAGTCTCACCTATACCTGCCTTAATAGCTTTATTAATAAATCCATTTTGAGGAGCTGTTATATATTGTAGTGCACTACGCAGTTCATAGTTTGTGCTTGCGTTTGCGAGTTTGCTTACTTGAGCTTCTGTGTCGTATTGCGCACTTGAAGCGCTAAACTTATCACTTTGGGCTTTACTTATTTTTTCGGCATACTCTGCGCTTGTTCTAGAGATATCTATAGAGGCGTTGAGAACATTATTTTGGCTAGCTAATAATTTATTGTTTTGAGAGATAAGCTTTGCCTCAGTCTCTTGTAGTTTTAATCTTTTATCTTCTACATCTGCCGTAGATTTTAAGCCTTCGGCCTCTAGCGTGGCAGTACGTTCAAATTGTTTTAAGGCAATATCACGATTAGTAGTTGCTGCAACAAGGTCAATGCTGTCACTCTGTACTTTAAAACGAGCTTGTTTTAGTTTGTTTTCTGCTTGTTCTAGTTTTAGTGCACGCTCACGCTGCAGAGCTCCGAGCTGATTCTCTAGCGCTATTACCTTTGATTTGTAAGAGCCTACCGCATTACTTTTTGCATCACGTTGCTGGCGTGTACGCTCAGCAAGAAGAGGATCTTGATACTCGTTTTTAATCTCAGAAATGCGCAAAATAGTATCTCCTTTTGCTACGTAGTCTCCTTCTAGTACATACCACTCTTCTACACGTCCAGGGATAGGAGATTGTATAGTTTGCGGTCTTTGATCCGGAGTTAATGTAGTGACATATCCTTTACCATTAACATTTTGAGTCCATGGTAAAAAGAGTACAATTACACCTATGATTGCAAAGGCTAGTAAGAATCTATTGAAGTATTTATAGTGCCTGGTCTTGTGTGCCTTTGCAAAAGCCGAATAGCCACCCACATCTATCTTCTTATTAAGTTGATTGTTTGATATATTAAGCATCGCTATTTATGATTTTGAAATAATATTACCCTCTTCAAGTTCTATGTGTTGATTACACAAAGCTCTCCAGTCTTTATTGTTGCTCGCTACTATGAGTGCCCATGGTCTTTCTGGGCTGGCAAGGTAAGCCATGATCTCTCTAGCTTGAGTTTCTTCAAAATGCTCTAGAGCATCTTTGAGCAATAACACCTTAGGCTCATGAACAAAAGCTCGTGCCAGTAATATGCGTTTAGAGATTGTATGTGGTATTTTTTGTCCTTCTGGAAATAGCTTTGTTTGCAACCCGTTAGGTTGTGTGCGCACAAATTCTTGTAAACCTACAATTCTAATGACTTCATTCACTCTCGCCGATGAAACCTCTGGGTTGCCAAAACTAATGTTCTCTAAAATGCTTCCTTCAAATGGATTTTGCTCTGGAAGCACCTGACCTATTTTAGAACGATACGCGTTGGGGCGCATTCCTTTAAAAGAGAAATTATTAACATAGATTCCTCCAGAAGAAGGTTGTATAACACCAGAAAGTAACTTTAACAATGTGGTTTTTCCAGATCCCGATAAGCCTGTTATTAAAATGCGATCACTAGTTTTTAAATTTAAAGTGATGTTATTAAGAATAGTACCTGTCTCAGGAGTGCTATAGCTTACACTATCCATGTAGATATCCATATCCTCATTTACGTCAAAGGGATCTGTACCTTCTTGCGGCTCTAGTTTTTTATCAACTACTTGACCTATTTTTTCAAGAGAAGTAAGTACATCATAAAAACTCTCTAATCCAGAAATAAGCTTCTCAACAGAGCTTATAACTAAGAGTATTATAATCTCAGCCGCTACAAACTGTCCTATATTCATTTGCTGGTTGAGAACTAGTAAACCACCTATGACTAAAAGCCCTGCAGTAACAAGTACTTTAAAACCTATCATCTGTATAAACTGTAACATCAATACCCTAAAGTGACTTTCTCGTGACTCTAGGTACGATTGTGTGAGTTGATTATTGCGATTCATGGCAAGTGAAGTACGGCCAGAAAGCTTAAAACTTATAAGTGATCGTGCGATCTCTTGTAACCAGTGTGCTACTTTATACTTACTCTTAGACTCTGCTAGGCTAGTTTCAAGTCCTTTTCTTGCTGTAAACTTGAATACTAAGTACACAAGGATTACTAGGAGGAAACCATAAATGATGAAGAATGGATGGTAAAAAGAAAGTAATATTAAGCCAAAGAAAATCTGTAAGATTGCTGCAGGAAAATCTAATAAGATTTTAGACAATCCCTTTTGAACTGTAAGCGTATCAAAAAAACGATTTGCCAGTTCTGGCGGGTAGTAATTGTCTAGTTCGCTCATTTTTAACTTAGGGAAGCGATATGCAAACTCAAAGGAAGATCGAGTGAAAATCTTTTGCTGTATATTTTCAAGAATACGTACTTGCATTAATTGCAAGATACCTTGAAAGGCTACTCCTAGCGTTACTAGAATAACGAGTACAATCCATGAAGTACTCACTTGAGCGCCTTGAATGAGGTTAATAATAGCCTGTATACCTAAAGGTAGTGTGAGCGCTACAAGTCCAGCGAAAATTGCATAAAATAAAATTTGCTTAATATCTCGTCTGTCTAGTTCGAGCATATTTACAAATCGTTGCCAAGGTGTCATTTCTTTCATTGAAAAACGGTGTTTTTCATCTCCATAACAGAGATTTTAGTTTAAATAATATCTTAGTTAATGGCTTTAAATACCATATCTCTATAAAATTTTTCTATTGTATTCTGCCCTTCCTCTACGTTTGTAAGTGCAGGTAGATGCTTAGAAAAGTATCGTTGATGGTGTGCTCCTTCTATTACAGTAGAGATAAGCATGTGAGGAAAGGCATAATCTGGATTAATCTCAAGTACAATGTCGCTTATGCGTTGCACAACACGCTTATACGTTTTATAATACCCTTTTGCATTTTCCTTATCGACATCTTTTGTGTGGTATGCCTTTGAAGATTCTGAAATGATGATACGATGCAGCAACATCTCATTCACGTAAGAAATTGCACTGTCTTGAGTAGCATCTTTAGTGATGAGCGCTAGTGCACTTCCGAGTTTTACCTCGGGGTCTGAAACATTTGTAGTAGAGAATACAAGTTTATACTCTACCCAGCTCCAGTACCAGCTTGTCAGGTAAACCAGTAATGTGTGTTTACTATCAAAGTATCTATAAATAGAACTTTCATTTGAGCTAATTGCTACACCTAGTTTTTTAAAAGTAAATTTTTCAAAGCCCAGCTCATCAATCATTTCGATACTCTTACTCACGATATTCCGGCCCAGTTCTGTGGTCTCGGGATTACGTGTATACAAGGCTGGGTCAATAGTGATTTGTATATGCAGTTGTTCCATGTAACAAAGATATGATAGTAATACTATTGCAATAAAAAGTTTAACTATTTATTATGAAAATACAACTATCATCTCCATAAATATTCTTTGACGAGACTTTTGGTTTTATTAAATGACGCTTTCGCGAAAGCTAAACTTAAAGAATACTAGGCAAGGTTGATAAATATTTTGTAATCGTCTTCTTACTGAATTTACTGTATAAAGCATTAAGTTCCATTGGTGTGAGTTGGCTATAAATGCTCGAGTAATAAGTAGCCAGATACTTATTGAATTCCTGCTGCTCGTTAGATTTTCTACTTGCTTTTCTAAAAATTTTGACCAATTCTTTTTTAGAGATTTGCTTTCCATCCACTTTGTAAACAGATTTTGATTGTTTGCTTTTATTTAAAAATTCTGTGTAACTAAAGCTTTCGTCATCTATCACTTCAATAGTAAATGAAGATAAAGTGGTAGATGATCTAGAAGAAGATGTTAGCCTATTTCCATTACTAGCGATGTAATCTTGTGAAAATGTCTGGCCAGTAATTAATATGGATAGCAGTGTGATGTATAGTGTTTTCATAGTAAATTTATTTTATAGAATAGTCTGTTAGTGCTATTGTGATTAACGATTGTACAAAGTTATCGTAAGGTTGCCTGGTATAGTATGGACATACTTCCTAGCCATTTGTACATTTTGTACATTGTCTTAATTTATATTTATGAAGCTCACATATACATCTTTAAAAGAGGATAGCAAATTAGTGCTTACTGACTTTAATTGCGCGCCATCGCAGCAAATGCTTTCAGACAAAGGAATGTATAAAATACTATGGGCAAAAGACGCTTCTAGGGATATTGTAATAGATGGATACACGCTTCGTTTAGAAAAAGGGCAGCTTATCTTTTGCACGCCACTCAACGTATTAGAGATTGCACAGAGTGATGGACTACTAGCGCTAGTTTTTAATAGAGAATTTTACTGCATAAGAGAGCACGATGATGAGGTTTCTTGTAACGGCTTTCTATTTTATGGGTCGTCACAACCGCCAGTAATAACGTTGAGTGATAAGGAGCTCAAAAGTTATGATGCTATGTTTTTAATGATTCAAGAAGAGTTTGAGACACGAGATCATATACAAGGAGAGATGTTGCGAGTACTACTCAAAAGGTTGCTTATAGCTTCTAGCAGGCATATAAAAAGCCAGTTACCAGAACCAGAGCTGCCTAGCAATCAGTTTGATTTAGTGAGGCAATATCACATTCTTGTAGAACAACATTTTAGAACCTTGCATAAAGTCTCAGATTATGCAGAGCTGCTATTTAAGTCGCCAAAAACGTTATCCAATCATTTTAAAAATATGGGTGATGCATCACCTCTTAAAGTGATTAATGATCGAATTATTTTAGAAGCAAAGCGTTTACTTCTTTACTCAGATAAAAATGTTGAAGAAGTCTCTTATGACATTGGATTTAATGATGCTGGTCACTTTTCAAAATTTTTTAAAAAACACACGGGTGTCCCGCCAGGAACTTTTAAAAAGTCAAAAAGCCCACTGTAAAGTGAGCTTTAATTAAAACAATCAACCTAATAACCTATTACTTATCTAATAATGTTACTGCAGGAAAATCTACAGGAATTTTGGTAGTATTATTAATGTAGTTTGAGATAGTTTTATCTCCTACTAATGAGATGGTATCAATAAGATTTTCCTTTGTCCATCCAGCGTTAAAAAAGTTTTCTAAAACCTCTTCACTCGTGTTGCCACGATTTTCTGTGATGTTTTGAGATAGCCTAGCTAGCGCATCTAGCTTGGTGTCAAAAGAGGCTCTTCCAGCTCTTAACTCTAAGATCTGCTCTGGTGTATAACCATTCATACCAGCAATAGCGGTGTGTGCAGAGAGGCAGTACTCACAACCATTTACCTCACTCACAGCAAGATTTACCACTTCCTTTTCCTTAGCCTTAAGCGAGCTTGGTGCATTTGCAAAGTCTAGGTAGTTTTTAAGTGCATTGTTTGAGTGTGCGTATGTTGCATATAAGTTTGGTACAAACCCCACTGCTTTTTTAAGATTGTCAAAAATTCCTTGGTTTGTCTCGCTTACTTCTGCTCTTGTAGGTACATTAAATGTGCTCATAATTTAAATTTTTATAATTAGAATATTATTAGTGTGATGTATTTATATTTTTTCTGCGTCGCAGTAATAGTCGTCGTTAAAGTTGGTCTCGCAATTGGTTTTAAATAGTTGCTTTGAGACGCGATTTGTAGTATTTCTAAAAATCTCAATGAGATTAAAAATGGAGTTGTTTTTTGTTTTCATAATGTTGTTACTCTTTTGGTACACAACAATAGACGAGCAGTTACAAGCAACCTTAATGTGTATACTTCCTCGCTTATGGTATATTATTCCCTTCCTTATATTAAAAGAGTTTACTTAGTAGCGATTGGATATTTTGTATTTGCATTGTAGTATCCCGCTTTACATTGCAATTCCTCGCGCCTGGCTGTGCCAGACAGCTGAGGGATTTACATTGCAATCGGGGCTAGAGAGAGATAGCAGGCTTACTTAAATCTACATAACAAAAAAAGCTCTCAGTAGTACTGAGAGCTTTTTGATATCATATTATGTTTGATGTATTAGGATCTAATTTTTTGCTCCCATTTCCAGGCAGAATCCATTGCTTCATCTAGCGTGCTTTCAGCCTTCCAGCCTAGCACATTATTAGCCTTATCTGTATCTGCATAAGCAGCCGTGACATCACCTTCTCGTTTATCTACAATCTTATATTTAAGAGGTTTATTGGCTACTTTTTCATAAGATCTGATCACTTCTAGTACAGAACTACCAGTACCTGTGCCCACGTTAAAAACTTCATAATTAGTCGTATTGTTTTCTTTAATGAGTCGTTCTAGCGCAATAACATGTGCCTTTGCAAGATCTACCACATGTATGTAGTCACGTACAGCAGTACCATCTGGAGTAGGGTAGTCATTACCAAAAACGGAGAGCTCCTCCCTTATGCCTATACCTGTTTGAGTAATAAAAGGAACTAGATTTGCAGGTACTCCTAGTGGTAACTCACCTATCTCTGCAGTAGGGTGTGCCCCTATGGGATTAAAGTATCGCAAAGAGATAGCGTTAAGGTGTGGTTGTATACTGCAAGTGTCACGTATGATTTCTTCACCTACTTGTTTTGTGTTTCCATAAGGTGAAGCCGCTGGTTTAACAGGTGCATTTTCTGTTATAGGTAACTCGTCTGCTTGACCATATACAGTGCAAGAAGAGCTAAAAATAAATGAAGCCTTCTCCTTTTTTTGTAACTCTTGTAATATGTAAATTAAGGTAACAAGATTATTTTCATAGTATAATAAAGGCTCCTTTACGCTCTCACCCACCGCTTTTGATGCTGCAAAATGAATGACACCCGCGATATCATTATGACGACTAAAAAAGTCTTGCACTTTTGACTTGTCACGCAGATCAAATTCTTCAAAAAGCGGAGTCGTACCTGTAATATTTGATATGCCTTTTAACACCTCTGTTGAGGAATTTGAGCAGTTGTCAATAATTACCACATCGTGTCCAATTTGTTGAAGTTCAACAACTGTGTGTGACCCTATGAAACCTAGACCTCCTGTTACTAAAATTTTCATTCTATATCCTATTTAGATATCTGCTAAAGTAATTGATTTTGTCAGTCCTCTATTAACACTAAGTACTTAATGATGCCACTTCCAATTTTTGCGAAAGCGGATATCTACCATATTTAAAAAATTAGGTAGGTGCTTAATACCAGTAATACGATTAATGCGCCTACGATGTATGCATATTTCCACGGAGTAGTATCTATCGCTTCTGTTTGCTTAGGTACGTAAATATCTGTTTTAGGTTTTATAGCGCCTACTATGAGCATGATAATCACATTTACCACAAATAAAATTCCCATAATATGTAAGAAATGAGGGAATGCCTCCGCTTTTATGATTGCGAGTTGTGCAGCATCTGTTATGCCATTTGCATCTGCCTCTGCAAGGGCAGTTGCTTGATAGCTAGGTCTCATAAATATGGTACATACGTACATAATTACACCAGCTATTAAAACAATTTTTGCACCTATGGCGGGCACTTTTTTTGTTACAATACCTACAAGTACTACTGCAAGAATAGGAACACTAAGACTTCCCAAGGCTTGCTGGATGTAATCAAATAACCCTGCAGGTGCATTTGCAATAAACGGGGCAATTATCATTGCGATAATAGCAACAACAACTCCAAAAAGCTTTCCAGCCTTTACCGCATTATGCTCTGAAGCATCGCGGTTAAAGAATTTTTTATACAGATCAAACCCAAATAGCGTTGCACTACTATTTAATAAACTATTAAAAGAACTAAGTACAGCTCCAAATAAAACAGCCGCAAAAAAACCAACAAGCGCTGGAGGTAGCACCTCTTTTACAAGTTCTGGATAAGCTTTATCTGCAGAGCTTAAATCCCCTTCAAACAGGTGCCAAGCTATGATACCTGGTAATACTACAATCACTGGTATTAAAAACTTTACAAAGGCCGCTAGCATCATCCCTTTTTGCCCTTCTTTAAGGCTTTTTGCTCCAAAAACACGTTGTAAAATAGCTTGATTTGTTCCCCAGTAATACATCTGCGCAATCATCATACCTGTAAAAATAGTCCCTACAGGAATAGATGATGTTACATCTCCAGTTACATCAAATTTATCTTGATTTTCTGTCCATAACTCGTTCAGACCAGCACCTACACTACCATCACCTATCATTTTGAGACCAAAATATGGGATTAGTAATCCTCCTATTAATAGACCAACGGCATTTACTAAGTCTGATACGGCTACGGCCTTGAGACCTCCAAAAATCGCATATATAATTCCTATAACACCTATTGTCCACACACAAAGCCAGATTACTGCTCCTTCAGACATGCCTAGTAAAGTAGGTAAGTCAAACATAGTGCTGAAGGCGAGAGATCCAGAGTAGAGGATAGTAGGTAATAATACAATACTAAAAGCGATAAGAAATAATACAGAGAGAATAGCTTTTGTGTTTTCATCAAAGCGTTCTTCTATAAATTCTGGAATCGTGGTGATACCTTTGTGCATATATTTTGGTAAGAAATAAACCGCAGTAATCACCATTGCGATTGCTGCTAGTGTTTCCCACGCCATTACAAGTATCCCTTCTGAGAAAGCCTGACCGTTAAGCCCAACAATTTGCTCTGCAGAGAGGTTTGTAAGTAATAGTGATCCTGCAATTGTGAGTGCGCCTAGACTTCTGCCACCTAGGTAGTAACCGTCTGCACTTTTTTCATCAGTACCACGTGTTTTCCACCAAGCGTATCCTGCTACAAGTAAAGTAAATCCAAGAAATGAAATGAGTCCCATGTAATTAGGTATTTATTAATATAGCGTGTAAAATATGACTTTTTAATATAATATTATGAGTTCTATTACGAACCTTTTTACGATATCGTTTTCGCTAGTGTGTTAGTTTGAAATGTTTTTGAGCGTTTGTGTTATTCAAATTCTTCTTCATAGTATTCACTAGCATCTTTTAAGAGAATATGGAGATATTCATTTTCTTGTACTACTCTTTTCTCATCCCAGCCTAAGTATCGTATCATGTCCTCTTGTACAATGTCACGATATTGATGCACAGAGTATATGTCAAAATATAATCTACCCGTACGTCTCACAAAAAAGTCAGCTAGACTGTTTGTCATTTCATGATGTATGCTGTACCATACCTCTGCGCGTATTAAGCGCTCTTCTGGATTTTCATTTAAGAAATAACTCATCTTATCAATGATGGTGTCACTCTGCTTCCCGTATGTAGTTGCTAGGTACCAACTTTGATACTCATCTACTATACCTACCTCTTCAAGGCGCTTTTTAATCTCTTGTTGGTAAATATCAACTTCTGCTGTATTATTTAAAGGCTCAGAAGTAAGAGGTATTTTTTCAGTATGCGATTTTACCAGATGGGCTTTCTTCTTTTCTGGTACATCTTTAAGTACGCGATCTATAACCCTTTGCGCCATTTTACGATATCCAGTAAGTTTACCTCCAGCAATAGAAATCAATCCTGTTTCAGATACAAAAATTTCATCTTTACGACTCAATTCAGAAGGGTCCTTGCCATCTTCATGTATAAGTGGTCTTAGTCCAGCCCAGTTAGACTCTATATCGTCTATAGTGAGATTAACACTTGGAAACATATTATTGGTCGCATCTAGTAGGTAGATTGCATCATCTTGAGTGGCGACTACGCGGTTGAGGTTCCCGTTATAGTTGGTGTCTGTTGTTCCTACGTATGTAGACCTGCCGCGAGGGATGGCAAAAATCATACGACCATCTGGTACATCAAAATAAATAGATTGAGTTAATGGAAAACGCTCTCTAGAAAAAACAATGTGAACCCCTTTTGTGAGATGTAAATACTTATTATTCATGGAGTGGTCTTTTTTCCTTAAAAGATCCACCCATGGTCCTGCAGCAGACACATAGTGCTGTGATTTTAATTTGAAGCTCCTTTGTGTATTGTGATCATAACATTGTAAGCTTTTTATCTTTCCTTGCTCATCGTACTTAAAGGTTTTCATCTCGCAGTAGTTAATAATAGTAGCGCCGTAGCTGGCAGCCTTTTTTAATAACTCTACGGTAAGTCGTGCATCATCTGTGCGATACTCTGCATAATAACCACCACCCACTAGTTGATTTTTGTTAAGTAAAGGTTCTCTAGAAGCAGTTTCTTCTGAGCTAAGCATTTTACGTTTATCATCGCCTTCTACGTTGGCAAGAAAGTCATAGACTTTTAAGCCTATTGCCGTCATCATTTTTCCGTAGGTACCACCTTCTATAAGTGGAAGTAGCATTTTTTCTGGTACAACAAGGTGAGGAGCTAGGGTGTGTACTATGGCTCTTTCACTACCTGATTCTTGAACAAGTCCTATTTCCATTTGCTTAAGGTAACGCAGTCCACCGTGAATAAGCTTTGTAGATTTATTACTTGTTCCAGAAGCAAAATCATTCTTTTCTATAAGACATACATTCATACCACGAGAAGACGCATCAAGTGCAATCCCTGCTCCGGTAACTCCACCTCCTATAACAATAAGATCAAATTTTTCTTTTTGAGCACGGCTTATCTGGCGCTGCCTGTCTAGCACAGAGAAGCGCATAGGTGTTTCTTCTTGTGTGGCGAGCATCTGAATTGTAGTGCTCTTTGTGCGTGCTACGGCATTTTTCCAGCCTGTGTATTTCTTGTTGCGCTCATACTCAGTAATCGTTGGTTCAAAAATGGAATCTACTTGACGTATTTTAGAAATATCTTTTTTGTTCCAAATACCCACTTGAATTCCAGCTAAAAATGCAGCTCCCAATGCAGTGACTTCTAGCATCTCTGGACGATCTACAGCAATGTTAAGAATGTCTGATTGAAATTGCATGAGATAATTATTTGCAGTGGCTCCACCATCTACTCTTAGCGCTTTCATTTGCTTGCCAGAATCTTCAATCATTGCATCGAGAACATCTCGTGTTTGATAGGCAATCGAATCTACGGTAGCTTTTATAATATCGTCTTTTCCTGAGTCTAGTGTTAGTCCATAAATTGCTCCTTTTGCATCCATGTCCCAGTAAGGAGCTCCTAACCCTGCAAAAGCAGGAACTACATATAAATCATCTGTAGCTGCCGTATTCATACAGATATCTTCTGTGTCTCTTGCATGATCTATGAGGTCAAGTTTATCCCGTAACCATTGTACAGATGCGCCTCCCGCAAAAATGGAACCTTCTAGAGCATATTTAACTTTACCACTAGGTAAGCTGGCACATAAAGTAGTAAGCAATCCATTTTTTGAAGTAACAGGTTTTTTTCCAGTATTCATGAGTAGGAAACAACCGGTACCGTAGGTGTTTTTAGCTATTCCAGATTTGTAACCTCCCTGACCAAAGAGCGACGCTTGTTGATCTCCAGAAACTCCACAAATAGGAATGCTGTGACCATCTAGTACTATATTTCCAAAATTTGAGGCGCTATGTTGAACCTTAGGTAACATAGACGCTGGGATGTTTAATGCCTTAAGCATCTTTTCATCCCATTTGAGGTCTATAATATTGTAGAGTAGCGTTCGGCTGGCATTAGAGTGATCTGTTGCATGTACAGTACCATTGGTAAATTTCCAAATAAGCCAAGTATCTATAGTTCCAAAAAGTAAGTCGCCTTGTTGCGCTTTCGCGAAAGCGTCATCTACATTATCTAAGATCCATTTGACCTTAGTTCCTGAGAAGTAGGAGTCTATAATGAGTCCCGTATTCTTATTCACATATTCTTCTAGATCTTGAGATTTTAATTGCTCACAGATATTTTTAGTACGCTTATCGAGCCATACAATAGCATTATATATAGGTTTTCCAGTATTCTTATCCCAGACTACGGTAGTCTCTCGCTGGTTAGTAATACCTATCGCAGCAATCTCGTCTATAGATATATCAGACGTTTCGATAACCTCTTTGAAGGTAGCTTGCTGTGCTTCAAAAATCTCTATAGGATTGTGTTCTACCCAGCCGTGTTGCGGATAATGTTGTTTAAGTTCCTTTTGGGCAATGTTTTTTATGGTTCCTTGATGGTCAAATATGATAGCTCTAGTACTCGTTGTGCCTTGATCAAATGCAATAATATATTTCTTTTCCATAGAGAGAAACTTCATTAATGAAGTCGCCTAAAGTTAAGAATTACATCTTTAATTGATCTAGAGTTAATATTTAGAAAATCAAAAGTTATCTCTATTGAGAATCTTTGGAGTTAATTTTCTAAGAGATTTAATATTCGCTCCATTTTCATGCCTCTAGAACCTTTTATAAGTACCGTTGCGCCAGTTGGAATTTTGTTTGAGTACGCTTTCGCGAAAGCGTTATAATCCTCATAAACCTCTTGGTTCAAATGAGGGGCCGAAGCGCCAAAATCTGTACTATGGCATATACTTGGTCAATCTTAAGATTACTAGCTAAGTCTAACATAGCTTGATGCTCGACTTTTGAGGTGGCACCTACTTCAAACATATTACCTATGAATGCAATGGTTGTGGTGTTTGTAGCCTTTAAATTTTCTAAAGCTGCCACCATGCTCGTAGGGTTTGCATTGTAGGCGTCGAGAATAATACTATAATTATCTTTATTTATGATTTGAGAGCGATTATTTGCAGGTATGTATTTTTCAATTCCTGACTTAACCTGATCAATAGATAGGTCAAAATAGGTGCCCATTGCAATAGCAACAGCAATATTTGTATAGTTATAGATACCTATGAGTTGGCTATTGATAGTGGTTTCCTTAAACAATAGTTTGAGGTTCTCAGATCCATCTACTAAACTGATAGGGAAGTTGCTTTCTGTAGAGCCAAATGTTTGTAAAGTAATGCCATTAGATTTTTCCACTTGCAGTTGGTCTGTGTCGTTTATAAAAGCCATTTCCTCGTGATCTCTAAGATAATTATAAAGCTCACTTTTGCCTTTTATAACACCTTCAAACCCTCCAAAACCTTCGAGGTGTGCCTTTCCAAAGTTTGTGATATAGCCAAAGTTAGGTTGGGCAATCTCGCATAGCATGGCAATTTCTCCTTGATGGTTTGCGCCCATCTCTACAATTCCTAAATCTGTAGTAGTATCCATAGATAAGAGTGTAAGTGGCACTCCTATGTGGTTGTTAAGATTTCCTTTAGTAGCTACAGTCACATATTTTTCAGAAAGTACTGAGTTTATAAGCTCCTTTGTAGTGGTTTTGCCATTGCTTCCAGTTAATCCTATTATAGGTAGGTTAAGGTATTTACGATGGTAATTTGCTAGTTGTTGTAATGTTTTAAGAGCATCGTCTACCAGCACAGTATAATCAGCTTCATATTCTTTTTCATCTATCACTGCGAGTCTAGCGCCATCTAGTAATGCTTGTTTTGCAAACTTGTTACCATTAAAATTGTCTCCCTTCAAAGAGATGTAAATCTGATTTTCTTGTAAAGTTCTGGTGTCAGTACAAACACCGTTACTGTTTAAAAAATGGAAGTGTAGCTCTGCAATGGTCATAATGATAGTAAAATTTTAATATGAAAAAAGCCCTCACAAGAGGGCTTTTAAAAATACTGTAAAAAGAGAATGTTATCTAGCTCTTTTTCCTTTTTTAGATTTTGATCCCACTCTTGACATAGCACAACGGAAACCAATATCATCTGATGCCATTCCTTGTGGAAGGAATCTTCTCTGTGCTGGATCTAACCAGTATGCTCTATCTCTCCAAGAACCTCCTTTATAAACACGTACTTCGTCGTTTACTAGCGATGTTCTGTTGTTAGATTCGTCATAGCGACGTTCCATGTTTCCTTCTTCATCTCTCTCCACTTTATGTTGTGGAGCGTTGTACATTTTTTTACCTGAGTCTGGATTGTCTACATCTTCATTAAAAGATTCAAAATATCTTGTAGATCTTCTGTCACCATCTCTAAAGTTACGGTTGTCACTTGTAGAGAATTGTGTTCTAAGGTAAGTCTCATCTTCATCTACTGGTACTTGCAGTATTTCTCCAGGTAAATCTCTAGCGACAATGCTTCCGTTTGCTAGTGTGTCATATACGATAGAATCTACAGTAACGATTTTTACCTTACCATCTTCACCTATTGCATTTTTGGTGTAAACGTTACCTCTGTAGTAGTTAAAGTCGTTAAACTCATCATCTACAATAGGGCGATAAACATCTGCTACCCACTCAGAAACGTTTCCGGCCATATCGTAAAGTCCAAAATCGTTAGGTTCGTAAGTTTTTACTTCAGCGGTAATATCTGCGTTATCATCAGACCATCCTGCGATACCACCATAATCTCCATCTGCTTGTTTAAAATTTGCTAAATGATCTCCACGTGTACGACGATCTGAAGATCTAGTATAAGATCCATCCCAAGGATATTTCTTACGACCACGGTATACATTGTAGCTTCTTAATTCAGTTAGGCCAAGAGCTGCATATTCCCACTCTGCCTCTGTAGGTAGTCTGTACTTAGGAAGAAGTATTCCATCTGTACGCTGTACAAATATGTTCGTACTATCATTTTGTTTCATGCGGCGCTCACTAGAACGACCACCTCTTGCAAGACTATCGCTTCCACCATAGGTAAGTGTAGGAGCATTTAAGTAAGTTTCTGTGTCAAACGTTGAGCCAGCATCTACATCAAAACGAGCACCTCTTGCAGTATAACCTTGCTCTTCAAGGATAAGCTCATTAACTCTGTTTGATCTCCAGTTTGCATACTCTACTGCCTGTATCCAGCTTACACCTACTACTGGGTAGTTTGCATATGCAGGGTGACGCAGGTAGTTTTCTGTCATAGTTTCATTAAAACCAAGACGGTTTCTCCATACTAACGTATCAGGTAGTGCACCTTTGTAAATATTGCGGTAATTTTCTTCTTCTGGAGGAAATACTTTCTTTAAGTAATCTAGGTATTCTAGATACATACCGTTAGTAACCTCAGTTTCATCTATGTAAAAAGATTGGACGTGCTGCTGGTTTGGAGAGTTATTCCAGTCATGCATTACATCATCTTGTACTTTACCCATGGTAAAAGTACCTCCTTCTACAAACACAAGTCCAGGTCCAGTGGCTTGCTCTTCGTAGTCTGTTTTAAGCTTAAATCCTCCGTTTTTACCGTCGACTTTCCAGCCTGTTCCTCTAGAGCTGTCTTTGTAATCGTTTGATTTGCTACAACTTGAGACTGTAATCGAAATCACGGCAAGTGCCAGCATTTTTAATGCAAAGTGTAGTTTCATAGGTAATTATGTTCAAATGTATTTGGGGTTGCAAGATAGTAATAACTCGTTAAAGTGCAAGCATTTTGCTATGGCGAGCCCAAAAAAAAGTTCGATTCTTATGGTTAACTCATTAGTAACGGCGCTATTTATTCTTTATTATTGTTTACAGTAAAAAAACTACACTATTACTATAAGTTAATAATAAGCCGCACAGGCTTTCGTTATCCTACTAATGAAAACTTTTCTCTCTTTTTTTTTAATTTTTATTACGATTTGTACATCTGCACAATCAGAGCAAATGATTATAAACTGGGAAGGTGCTTTAAAAATCACTCAGGAAGGCAGCTCTGTAGAGGTAATGAATCTTGTGGTAAGTGAGGGAGGTGAGTATACGTATAGTATGCAGTGGGATGCTAGAAATGTGATTGATCCCCAATCTTCAAAATTCATAAATATAAGATTTGAGACGGTTCCTCAGTCTTGGCTCAATGCGATTGATAAAAAGCAACTATCCTCAGAAGTGAGTTATCAATTTTATACATCTAAAGCTCGTAATCAGAATTATGGTGTATTAGAGATCACGCCTTTTGTAAAAAAGAATGGCCAGATCATGAGGGTGGTTTCTGGTGATGTGATATTCGCTTTCGCGAAAGCGCAACAATTCCAACGAGCACCGCTTGTGATAAGTAATTCATTATTAGCTACTGGAGACTACTATAAATTTTACGTTGAAGAGTCCGGTATACATACTATTGATAGAAGTTTTTTGCATAGTTTAGGGGTCGATGTTAATGGAATTAATCCTGAGCAGATAAAAGTGTATGGTTACGGAGGTTCTCCTTTGCCATTACGCAATAGTGATAATGAGAATTTTGATCTTAGAGAAATTCCTATTCAAGTGTTGGGAGGAGGCGATGGAACTTTTGATAATGATGATCGCATACTCTTTTATGGGGAAAGTACAAGAAAATATCATGAAGAGTTAGATACTCATATAAATCCATACGAGGATAGATCATATTACTACATAACAACTAGTGGGGCAAATGGACAGCGTGTACGTCCTTATGCAGAGCCATCTGGAGTTGAGACTGTAACTTATGATACCTATAAAGAGTATCAGTTTCATGAGGAGGATGAGGTAAGCTTAGTTAAAATAGGTAGGCGCTGGTTTGGAGAGCGCTTTAGTTTTGAGAATGAGCAGTCTTTTGAGTTTGATTTTGAAAACGCATTGCTTGGACAAACAGCCATTTTGAGGGTTGAAGTGGCCGCTACATCAGAAAGTGTAACATCTTTTGATGTGCTTGTAAATGGTGCTTCTGTAGGGTCTGTAAATATTCTTGCCATTAATGATATTGTACTAGCTAGAGGCGCCTCTCTTAATGTAGAGGTGCCTGTTTCAAGTAGTGAGATGGTGGTGACGTTAGTTTATGATAATAATGGTAACCCGTCTAGTGTGGGATACCTTGATTTTATAAGTCTCGACGTAGACTCACGCTTAAGTGGTACTGGAAAACAATTTACGTTTAGAAATCCAGATGCAGGCATGCAGTCAGGAGTGGGTGCGTATTCATTGAGTAATATGCAAGATTATACTCAAATCTGGGATGTAACAAATCAAACCGAAATAAGAGCTTTGGAGCTAGATGGGGAGCAGAATGTCTCTTTCAAAAGTTTGCTAGGTACAGAAAAATCATTTGTGGCAGTTCCCCCATCTGATTACTTGATACCTTTTCGCGAAAGCGGAAATACGCAGTTAGCTAATCAAAATTTGAAAGGAACTATTTTCCAAAACAATAGTGGTGATTTTGAAGATGTAGATTACTTAATGATTACAGGTAGTGCCTTGTTGTCTCAAGCGGAAAGACTAGCGCAACATAATAGAAATTTTAGAGGACTCAATGTAAAGACAGTTACACTTGAGCAAATTTATAATGAATTTGGTGGAGGTAAGGCAGATATAGGGGCGATTAGAAACTTCATAAAATATGTCTATGATAATACATCCTCAGATGCTGGACGATTAAAATATGTATGCCTTTTTGGTGATACTTCTGTAGATTATAAAGACCGAATTACGGGGAATAATAATGTGATGCCTACCTATCAAACTTTTGATAGTTTTAGTCTGGTGCGTTCATTTATGAGTGATGATTTTTATGGCTCATTAGATCCATCTGAGGGTACAATGATTGCGTCAGATAAATTAGACGTGGCCGTGGGACGTATTGTTGCAGACTCGCCGAGTCTTGCCTCTACGGTAGTTGATAAAATCATTAATTATGATGCTCGTGAGTCTTATGGACGCTGGCGTAATAATTTTGTGTTAGTGTCTGATGATGTGGATGAGGTTTTTGAATTTGCTCAGTTGCAAGGGACTTTAGATAATCTGGGAGATCAAATTAGTGTAGAGAAACCTTTTGTAAATGTTATAAAAATACATAGTGATGCGTTTCAGCAGCAATCATCTGCTGGGGGAGACAGATATCCTCAAGTAAACGAAGCTATTGAAAATGCCGTTGAGGTAGGTTCGCTTGTAGTGACTTATCTAGGTCACGGTGGGGAAGAACTTCTCGCGGCCGAAGCTATAGTGACACAAAACGAAATTAACAACCTAGATAATGGCGCACGTTTGCCGCTTGTGGTAACTGTTACGTGTGAGTTTGGAAAGTTTGACAATCCTGAACGTCCTACAGGAGGAGAAGCCTTGTTTTGGAATGCCGATGGTGGGGCAGTAGGTCTTGTAACAACTACAAGAGAAATCACGGTAACTCTTGGAGTTAATTTTAATAACTCATTGGTAGAGCAGCTATTTTCCTTTGGTACAAACGAAGTTAAAAGTGTAGCCGAGAATATTAGAGCCTCAAAAAACGGAATATCAGATCCGCTACGTAGGGTAATTTTCTTTGTAGGTGATCCAGCGATGAAGCTTGCATTCCCTAAGCCAGACATACAACTATCTGCGATTAATGATGTGCCAGTAGGGGCTGAGCTTCCTGTGTTAAAGGCGCTTGACCTAGTTAAGGTAGGTGGTCGGGTTACTTCGCAAGTAGGTCAGACGCTTACAGATTATAATGGTACACTAGCAGTTACTTTGTATGACAAACGTATAGATAGGCGGACGCTGGGTAATGATGGTGTGGTAATAGGTGGAGAGCTCGCAATTATGGATTTTACAACGCTAGGTGCTATTCTTTATAGAGGGCAGGCATCTGTGAAAAACGGTAATTTTGAATTTACATTTAGAATGCCACGAGATACCGCAATACCACTAGGTAATGGTCGGCTTAATTTCTATTCAGAACGATTAGGGGTATTAGAAGATCAAACGGGCGTAGATGAAACTATAATTGTAGGAGGTCTTAATGAGAATGCACCAGAAGATAACCTAGGCCCTAGGATTAAGTTGTTTATGAATGATGAAAACTTTGTAAACGGAGGCATCACAAACGACTCACCTATTATACTTGCAAAGCTAGAAGATGAAAACGGGATCAATACTGCTAGTGGTATAGGTCATGATATTGTGGCAATAATAGATGGTGATGAGACCAATCCTATTATAATGAATGACTTTTATGAGACAGATGTAGATGACTTTATGAAAGGTACTGCTGCTCGTAAGATTAGAAACTTAGAGCCTGGACCACATACGTTGTCATTCAAGGCATGGGATGTGTATAATAATTCATCTACGGCAGAGCTGCAGTTTGTGGTTTTGGGAGATGAAGAGTTAGAGCTGGAAAATGTACTTAACTATCCTAATCCATTTGTTAATTATACAGAATTTTGGTTCAATCATAATCGCCCTTTTGAACCTCTTGATGTACAGGTTCAAATTTTTACCGTAAGCGGTAAAGTGGTAAAAACCATTAATCAAACAGTTGTTACAGAAGGTTTCTTGTCACGTTCAATAACGTGGGATGGTCTTGATGATTTTGGTCAGGCTCTAGGAAAAGGTGTGTATGTATATAAGATAACTGTTAAATCCACGTTAACTAACAAGCGAGTGGAGAAAATAGAGAAGCTCGTGATCCTCTAATCATAATCATAGAAAAGTCTATATTTGTTTTAAATGCCTCAACATATGAATAAAGTTTTTACACTATTAGGAGTAGTTTTATGTAGCGTACTGGGCTCAAGCCTTCAAGCGCAAGATCAACCTAATACTATTACAACGGCAGTGCCATTCTTGGTAATAGCGGGAGACGCGCGAGCGGCTGGAATGGGAGAGCAAGGTGTTGCTACTAGTCCAGATGCATATGCTGTGCAGTGGAACCCAGCTAAACTTGCATTCTTGCCTAACAAACATAACGTAGGTATTAACTATACACCTTATCTCGGTAACTTAGTAAACGACATAGGTTTACTGCAGGCGGTTTATGCAAATCGTATTGATGATCGTAGTGCTTTTGCGGCTAGTGTAAGATATTTTAGTCTTGGTACCATCAACACGAGAAATAGTGCTCAAGATCCTGGTCTTGATGTAAAACCTAATGAATTTTCTATAGATGCAACCTATGCGCTTAAACTTGATGATCAGTTCTCTATGGCGGTTTCTGGACGTTTTTTACAGAGTAACTTACGTATACAGCAACTTGATGAGTTTGCAGATGCTAGTCCGGCGAGTTCTTTTGGAGTAGATATCTCAGGTTATTACCAGTCTGAAGAGCAAGTGTATAGTAATTTTGATGGTAGGTGGAGAGCAGGTTTTAATATTTCAAACATAGGACCTAAGGTCAAATATGACGATGCTGGGCAAGAAAATTTTATACCTACAAACCTAAAGTTAGGTGGTGGGTTTGATTTTATACTAGATAGTTATAATAAGATATTTGTAGGTCTTGAATTTAATAAATTACTAGTGCCTACACCGCCAAGAAGAGAGGGCGATCCTGGTTTTGGAGGAGATATTAATGGCAATGGTGTGGAAAATGATGATTCTGTTATAGCGGGTCAAGATGATGATGTAAACTTCTTCTCAGGAATCTTTCAATCTTTTGGTGATGCGCCAGATGGATTTAGTGAAGAGCTTAAGGAGGTTACTTGGTCTCTTGCTACAGAATATACTTATAACGATGTTTTTGCGTTGAGGGCTGGTTATTTTAATGAAAGTGAGTTAAAAGGTTCTCGTAAGTTTGCAACACTAGGAGCAGGTTTTGAGTTTAACGCAATAGATGTAGATCTTTCTTATCTTTTCTCAACGGGATCTGTTATTAGTCCTCTAGAAAGTACGCTGCGTTTTGGACTTACCTTTCATTTTGGAGATGAGTACGACGAGTATTAAAACATGATATTTGCGAAAGCAAAAAAAGCTTATGAAAAAAATAAAAATTGAATCGTTTCTAGATGTGTACCCTTCAAAAGATTCACTTCCAGAAGCGATTTCATCATTAATGGATGCTGCTTTTGAGGCAAGAGAAAAAGCCTATGCGCCATATTCAGAATTCTTAGTTGGAGCCGCGTTACTTTTAGATAATGGAGTGGTAGTCACAGGAAATAATCAAGAAAATGCCTGCTATCCTGGTGGTCTGTGTGCAGAGCGTACGGCTATTTTTTATGCATCTTCACAATATCCAGATGCAGCGATGGTCTCTATGGCAATCACGGCAAGAGCAAAAGATAAGGAGACTACGGTGCCTATTCCACCATGCGGTATTTGTAGACAAGCAATTGCAGAGTATGAAATAAAGCAAAAAATGCCTATTTCACTCTATTTTATGGGAGAGCGTGGAGAGGTTTTAAAAAGTGATTCTTTAGAAAATATACTTCCACTATTGTTTACTTCAAAATATTTGTAGTTCCTGTTGGACGTTGCTAGGCTTCGTGATCGACTTAAGTAAGCGGTTGTTTTTGTGTAAAGTACGCTTTCGCGAAAGCTAAAAAGTGCTACTATAAATTTACGATAGCGTTTGCGTAACTTTTCCTTGCATTCAATTTTACCATATCTTCTTAATTGGTTATTTTTGTTACTCGCTCAAAAATGAGCGGCATTTATACGCTTTTAAATGAAAAAGATAACCAAAGAAACATACCTTAATTGGTACGAGGAAATGCTCTTCTGGCGCAAGTTTGAAGATAAGCTAGCTCAAGTATATATACAGCAGAAAGTCCGCGGATTTCTTCACCTTTATAATGGTCAAGAAGCAATCCTTGCCGGTTCATTGCATGCAATGGATTTATCTAAGGATAAAATGATTACTGCATATCGTAATCACGTCCAACCTATCGGTATGGGTGTAGACCCTAAGCGAGTGATGGCAGAGTTGTTTGGTAAAGCGACGGGTACATCTCAAGGTCTTGGTGGTTCTATGCATATCTTCTCTCGTGAGAAAGGATTTTATGGAGGTCACGGGATTGTAGGAGGTCAGATACCTTTGGGGGCTGGAATGGCTTTTGGAGATAAGTACAATAAAACTGGAGCGGTAACACTTTGTTATTTTGGAGATGGTGCAGCTCGTCAAGGATCTTTGCATGAAACGTTTAACATGGCAATGCTCTGGAAACTTCCAGTAGTATTTTGTGTAGAGAATAACGGGTATGCGATGGGAACATCTGTAGCTCGTACTGCAAACCATGAAGATATCTGGAAACTAGGATTAGGATATGAAATGCCTTGTGGCCCTGTAGATGCTATGAATCCAGTTGCTGTAGCCGAAGCTATGGACGAGGCTATAGAGCGTGCTCGTCGTGGTGATGGTCCTACATTTTTAGAACTTAAAACATATAGATATAGAGGTCACTCTATGTCTGATGCTCAGCACTATCGTACTAAAGACGAAGTAGCAGAGTATCAAAAAATAGATCCTATTACTCAGGTTAAAGAGACTATTCTTGAAAAGGGATACGCAACCGAAGAAGAGATCAAGGTAATGGACAAACGTGTAAAATCACGTGTGGCAGAATGTGAAAAATTTGCCGAAGAAAGTCCGTTCCCAGATGTAAACGTGATGTACGATGTAGTGTACGATCAAGAAGAATATCCATTTATACCTCATAGACTTTAAGTTATGGCAGAAGTAATAAATATGCCGCGTCTAAGCGACACGATGGAAGAAGGAACAGTTGCTACTTGGCTTAAAAAAGTAGGTGACAAAGTAGAAGAAGGAGATATCCTTGCTGAAATCGAAACAGATAAGGCAACCATGGAGTTTGAATCTTTTAACGAAGGTGTGCTATTACACATCGGGATTGAAGAAGGTCAAACCGCAAAAGTTGATGTTCTTTTAGCTATCATTGGTGAAGAAGGAGAAGACATTTCTGGATTATTAAATGGTGGTGACGCTTCCGCGAAAAGTGGAGAAGACCAAGCATCATCTTCTGATGAGAAAGAAGAGACTGCAGCTCAAGATAAAGCCAATGACGAATCTTCTGATGAAGAAGAATCTGCCGATGCTGGATCAGATATTCCTGAAGGAGTTGTCGTAGTAACTATGCCACGTCTGTCTGATACGATGGAGGAAGGGACAGTTGCTACTTGGTTAAAAGCCATAGGTGATAAAGTGGAAGAGGGAGATATTCTTGCTGAAATAGAAACCGACAAGGCGACTATGGAGTTTGAATCATTCCAGTCTGGTACTTTATTACACATAGGTATTAATGAAGGTGAGACGGCAAATGTTGATGCGCTACTTGCAATCATAGGCCCAGAAGGAACAGATGTTTCTGGTGTGGTAAAAAGCGGCGGAGTTACTAAAAAAGAAGCTCCAAAGAAAGAAGAAAAGAAAGAGGCTCCAAAAGCTGATAAAAAGGCAGATGCTCCAAAGGCAGCGCCTAAGAAAGATAATAATACAAACTCTGCTTCTGGTTCTTCAAAACCTGCAACAAATACTAACGGAGGACGCATATTTGCTTCTCCACTAGCAAAGAAAATAGCAGAGGAGAAAGGAATAAACCTAGCACAAGTAAAAGGTTCTGGTGAAAATGGACGTATCGTAAAAAGCGATGTTGAAAACTTCACGCCTGGTGCTAGTCAATCTTCTGGAGCAGGAGTGCAGCAATTTGTTGCTACAGGTGAAGAGAGTTTTGAAGAGGTTGAAAACTCTCAAATGCGTAAAGCAATCGCTCGCGGACTTGGTAAATCTAAGTTTACAGCGCCTCATTACTACTTGAACGTAGAGTTCAATATGGAGAATATGATGAGCTTCCGTAAGCAGTTTAATGCACTACCAGATACAAAAGTATCTTTTAATGATATGATCATTAAAGCAACGTCTATCGCATTAAAACAGCATCCGCAAGTAAACTCTCAGTGGTTTGATGATAAAATGCGTCTCAATCACCATGTACATATTGGTGTGGCGGTAGCAGTTCCAGATGGCCTTGTTGTCCCTGTTGTGGAATTTGCAAATGAAAAGACATTGCAGCAAATTAATGCTGAGGTAAAAGTACTAGCAGGAAAAGCACGTGATAAGAAGCTTACTCTTCCAGAAATGGAAGGTTCTACCTTCACTATTTCAAATTTAGGAATGTTTGGTATCACAGATTTTACTTCAATTATCAATCAGCCTAACTCTGCTATCCTATCTGTAGGAGCAATTGTAGAGAAGCCTGTGGTAAAAGATGGAAAGCTTGCTGTGGGACACACTATGAAGCTTACACTTGCTTGTGATCACCGTACTGTAGATGGCGCAACTGGAGCACAATTTTTACAAACACTTAAAACGTATATTGAAAACCCAGTATTAATGCTGGCGTAGTCAATAACAAATATAGAATGATAAACCCACGCAACTGCGTGGGTTTTTTTATCTTTAGCTTTATGAAAAATATCTTAGTATTAGTAGGAGCCCTTGTTTTAGTGGGCTGTGGGTCACCCTCTCCTTTAGTAGGTGTAAAGGGAGAAAACGTGAGTACTGCACCAGCGAGCCAAGTAACGATGGTTATGCCAGACATCAAAAAAATGAAGTCTGTAAAAAGCACGATGGAGTTTCTAGCTTCAGATGAGCTTCAAGGTCGTGATACGGGAAGTAAAGGAATTGAGATGGCGGCACAGTTTATAGAAGCTCGCTTTAAAGACGCTGGAATAAAACCTTATTTTGAGAATTATCGTGATCCGTTTGACGCAAATGGTGTTGAGGCATTTAATATTGTAGGCGTGCTGGAAGGAAATGATCCTAAGCTCAAAGATGAGGTAATTATCATAGGCGCACATTATGATCATATTGGTACTGCAAAAGCTGTTGGTGATGATACTATAGCAAACGGAGCAAACGATAATGCTGCTGGTACCACTACGGTACTTGCGCTTACAGATCATTTTACTAAAGCAAAAAGTAATAAACGTACCATTATATTTACTCTTTATTCTGCCGAAGAAAAAGGCTTGTTGGGGTCAAAAGACTTATCTAGTAGGCTCAAGGCTGCAGGTATTGATTTATACACAATGATCAGTATTGAGATGGTTGGAGTGCCTATGGTGGATAAAGACCACTCGTTATATGCCTCAGGTTATGAAAAATCTAACTTTGCAGAAAAATTCAATCAATATGCAGGTGAAAAGGTTATTGGTTTTCTTCCAAAGGCAAAAGAATTTAATCTTTTCAAGCGTAGTGATAACTATCCTTTCTTTTTAGATTTTAATATTCCTGCACATACTATTTCTTCATTTGACTTTACAAATTATGATCACTATCATGGCGTAGGTGATGAAGCAGATAAAATGGATATCGACTTTATGGAAGGACTTATTAAAAAGTTAATCCCAGGGATCACGGGAATGGCAAATAGCCCTAACAAAGAGATTAAAATGAACTAATGAAAAGAATCATAATTACAGGTACGAGTAGAGGGATAGGTTTTGAGCTTGCAAAGAAGTTTGCAAAAGAAGGGCACCAAGTACTTGCGCTTTCGCGAAAGCATACTCCTTGTGCAGATTTAAATTTACAGAATCTCACTGCTTTTCCATTTGATATTACAGACCAATCACATTTTCAAAAAGTCATAGATTTTATTGAAAGTGATTGGGAAGGAGTAGATGTGCTGATAAATAATGCGGGTGCTTTACTTAATAAGCCATTTGCAGAGACTACCGTTGCAGATTTTGAAATGGTGTACAAAGTAAACGTGTTTGGCGTTGCCGAGTTAACGCGTACGGTACTTCCATATATGACAGCTGGTGCACATGTAGTAACGGTGTCTAGTATGGGCGGAATCCAAGGAAGCATGAAGTTTCCGGGTCTAGCTGCATATAGCTCAAGTAAAGGAGCGGTTATTACATGGAGCGAACTCTTAGCCGAAGAATACAAGGAACAGGGCATAGCATTTAATGTACTGGCTCTAGGTGCCGTGCAGACAGAAATGTTAGAAGAAGCATTTCCTGGCTATGAGGCGCCCTTAACGGCTATGCAAATGGCAGATTATCTATCTAATTTTGCCTTAACAGGAAATCAGTTCTATAACGGTAAAGTATTGCAGGTTTCTGCTAGTACACCGTAAGTGCTAAGTGATCTTTAAAACGATTTGTAATTTACGTGGTAGAAGTCCTCAAAAAATATATTCCAGAAAGAGCGGCTGCTCCTGTCTTTGCTTTGATAAAAGAGCATGCTGTTTATCTCAAGATTGTAAATGAACGAGTAACAAGACACGGGGATTATAGAATACTTGCAGATGGGCAGCACCAAATCACAGTAAACGTAAGTCTCAATAAATACAGGTTTTTAGTCACTTTAGTTCATGAAATAGCGCATCTAGTTGCTTTTAAAAAATATGGTAGAGCAATCAAACCTCATGGTAAAGAATGGAAACATACTTTTCAATACCTGATGTTACCTTTTATAAGACCAGAGATATTTCCAGCAGATTTATTACCTTATTTAGCTCGACATTTTAAAAATCCTAGAGCGAGTAGTGATACAGATGCTCATCTTTCTGTAGCGCTAAAGAACTATGACCCACCTAGTAATAAAAATTATATATTTGAGTTGCCCACGGGATCTACATTCAAGATTTACAATGGGAAAATATTTAAAAAAGGCAGAAAGCGTGTAAAACGTTATGAATGTATAGAGATAAGTACAGGTAGAACATATCTATTTCAGCCTAACGCCGAGGTAGAAATCATAGATTAAATAGTATGGAGAACACTAAGAATTATTACGCATTGTTAATGGCAGGAGGAGTAGGTTCAAGGTTTTGGCCAGTGAGCACACAATCATTTCCAAAGCAGTTTCACGATATGCTGGGTACTGGGGAAACCTTGTTGCAAAAGACATTTAATCGTCTAGCTAAGATTGTTCCAGAAGACCAAATTCTCATACTAACTAATACAGATTATAATGATCTTGTAAAAGAGCAATTGCCTTCTATCAAACAAAAAAACATCGTACTTGAGCCAGCTATGCGCAACACAGCACCGTGTATTCTTCTTTCTGCATTAAAGGTGGAGAAAGAAAACCCAGATGCCGTGATGGTTGTCGCTCCTAGTGATGCGTGGATAGAAGATGAAGATGCCTTTGTTGAAGATCTTCAGAAAGCTTTTGATGCAGCACAACAAGAAGAGACCATTGTGACATTAGGTATACAGCCTAGCTTTCCTAATACTGGATATGGTTATATAAACTATGATAAAAGTGATAACGCTTTCGCGAAAGCGGTAAAACGTTTTACAGAAAAACCGGACTATCCTACTGCTAAGGAGTTTGTTGCCAGTGGAGAATATCTCTGGAACGCAGGAATGTTTATATGGAGCGTAAAAACGGTTGTAAACAGTTTTAAATCTTTCTTACCAGAGATGTACAATTTACTTAACGAGGGTAATGAGGTGTACAATTTGCCAGAAGAGCAAGATTTTATAAATGAGGCATATCCAAAAGCAGAAAATATAAGTATCGATTTTGGAGTGATGGAGAAGCATCAAAATGTAAAAGTGGTTCCAGCAACTTTTGACTGGAATGATCTAGGTACTTGGGGATCTCTCTATGATAAAATGGAGGGAGATTCTGGAAAGGATGCCGTTGTAAATGCGCGTATCATCGCAACAAATACCTCAGGAAATATCATTAGAACTGCAAGTAATAAAGTGGTAGTAGTAGACGGACTTAAAGATTATATTATCGTCGAAAAAGAAGATGTTCTCGTTATTGTGCCTAAAAGTAAAGAACAAGACATTAAAGAAATACGCAATGAGGTGCAATCTAAATTTGGTAATAACTTAGGATAGTGGAAAACAAAGATAATATAGGGGCAAATCCAGATCCAAAGCCCAGCGAACTCAATATTGATCCTAACGAGGATATGAGAGATGAGGCAAAGGGTCTCTGGCAAAGCATAAAAGAGTTCTTAAGTGACCTTCTTGATATAAGAGAGGATACAGATCGATCTACCACGGTAGAGGCTATTCGTAAAGACATACCTTTTAAGGGGCATAACGCGTGGATTCTTATTTTTTCCATTTTTGTTGCGAGTATTGGACTCAACGTGAGTAGTACCGCTGTAGTAATAGGCGCCATGCTTATAAGTCCGCTTATGGGGCCTATAGTTGGTATAGGGCTTTCTATAGCTATCAATGACGCTATCATGATGAAGCGATCATTTGTAAACCTTGCAGTGATGATAGTGCTAAGTGTGCTTACGGCTACCTTATATTTTAGTTTATCACCGGTTAAAGAAGTAACGCCAGAATTGATGGCGCGTACTTGGCCTACTATATTAGATGTATTTATTGCGATTTTTGGTGGTCTTGCACTTATTGTTGCAAAGACCAAGTCTGGAACCATAGCGAGTGTGATTTTTGGAGTTGCAATTGCTACCGCATTAATGCCGCCTTTATGTACTGTAGGATATGGTCTTTCTCAATCCATAATAGGCAATAGCGAAGGACTTTACTGGGCGTTAGGGGCATTATATCTTTTCTCTATTAATGCTGTGTTTATAGCGCTAGCGACGTTTACAGTATCAAAACTTCTTAAGTTTCCGCTGGTTAAATATGCAAACCAGAAAAATAGAAAGCGTACTACACGTATGGCAACGCTTATTGCTATACTCGTTTTAGTGCCAAGTGTATGGACGTTTTTAAGATTGCTTAATCAGCAAATTTTTATAACTAAAGCAAAGGCCTTTGTTACAAATACAATTAAATACGAAGGAGCAGAAATTGTAAAAGAAACCGATGATGCCGAGAAGCGCCGCATTGATATTTATCTCATAGGGAAGTTAGTACCTCAAAACCTCATTGCTCAATGGGAGGATGAGTTTAAGAAGACCGAAGACTGCGAGAATTGTACTTTAGTTGTGCATCAAGGCGCAGATCAAAGTGGTGAGCTGGCAGCAAGATTAAGTACAGAGGTTCGTTCTGGTATTCTTGAGGATCTATATGTAAAAAATCAAGAAGCAATGAGTTCTAAGGATGAGCAAATACGTCTTTTAGAGAATGAAGTTACACAGCTCCGAGGCACAGCACTGCCATTTGCTTCTATGCGCAATGAGGCAAAGATTAATTATGATGGTCTTAAGCGATTTGGTTATGCTACAGAGATTACTACAGACTTTTCTGGAGGGATTGATACCTTAACGGTAGTGCGAGTAGAGTGGGCAGATAGCTTATCGCAAAGCGTTAGAGATAAACAACAACAGAAGCTCGGACAATGGATGAAAGAGCGTTTTAGTCTTGATACTGTAGTTGTAAATGGTAATGTGTGGAGTAAAAAATAACATACTTGATTTCAGTATGTGAGAGAGACTGTTAACCGGCTATTGATATTGCTTAAGGTAATAAGTACGCTTTCGCGAAAGCGTAACTTCTAAGAGTTTTGTGCTTCTCGTACCATTTTAAAAAGATTTGAGGAATACACAAAGTTGGTTACGTCCTCATTATCTGTTTTAAAAATTTCATCTTTAGTTCCTTCCCAGGCTAAGTGTCCTTTCTGAAGGTATACAATATGATCTCCTATTTCCATCACAGAATTCATATCATGAGTGTTGATGATGGTTGTGATATTTTGCTCAATGGTAATCTCTCTAATGAGATTATCAATTACGGTAGCAGTATTAGGGTCTAACCCAGAGTTAGGCTCATCACAAAAAAGATATTTTGGATTGTTTACGATACTTCTTGCGATAGCGACACGCTTTTGCATTCCTCCAGATATTTCTGAAGGTAGCTTGTGGTTTGCATTTTCTAGATTAACGCGGTTGATGACCACATTTGCTCTTTCTATGCGTTCTTTCTTTTTCATCTTTGTAAACATCTTGAGCGGGAAAGCGATGTTCTCTTCCACAGTCATTGAGTCAAACAAGGCGCTACCTTGAAAAACCATCCCTATTTGCTCTCTAAGCTCTCGTTGATGCTCATCGTCAAGTTGTGAGTATGGATTACCGTCATAAATTATTTGTCCACTGTCGGGCTTAAAAAGGCCTAACATAGTTTTTAAGAATACCGTTTTACCAGATCCAGAAGTACCTATGATAAGATTAGTCTTACCAGATTCAAACTTGGTTGAGAAGCCTTTTAAAACTTCGTTGTCACCAAATGACTTTCGTATTTCTTTTACTTCTATCATCTAGCTTAATAATAATTGAGTGACTATAAAGTTTACGAGAATAATAGCAACACTGGTCCATACAAACGAAGTTGTACTTGCTTTACCTACTTCTAAAGCACCGCCTCGCATGTAGTATCCATGGTATGCGGGAATAGTAGCTAGTAAAAATGCAAATAAGAACGTCTTAAAAAATGCGTAGAAAAGCTGAAAAGGAATAAAATCTTGTTGAAGTCCTGATAAAAAGTCATTACTAGGTGCAAAACCTCCATAAACAGCTGCCGTATATGCTCCTATGACTCCTAAGAACATTCCTATTGCAATTAAGAATGGGTAGATGCACATCGCCACAATCTTCGGGAAGATGAGGTAGTTTAGGGAGTTGATACCCATAACTTCTAGAGCATCTATCTGTTCTGTCACGCGCATTGTACCTATACTAGAAGTGATAAAAGATCCTACTTTTCCAGCCATAATTACTGATACAAAAGTAGGAGCAAACTCTAGTATTATAGATTGTCTTGCTGCAAACCCAATGAGTGACTTTGGTAATAACGGATTAGTAAGATTAAGCGCTGTTTGTATAGCAACAACGGCTCCTACAAAAAAGGAGATAAATGCAACAATACCAAGAGAGCCTATAATCAAATCGTCAATTTCCTTAAAAATAAGATCACGCAACACTCTACCCTTTGTAGGTTTTACAAAGGTGTTTTTTATCATTAAGAAATATTCACCTATAGAGTGTAGGTATGACATTGACTGTGTTTAAGTGGCTAATGTAGGTATTAATACGATTGTTAAAATAGTATTTAAGATAGGTTTATGACTACTGCTGTTTGAGTAATTTTTTCATTTTGGTATGAATAGCAGTATTCTCATAGATTCCCATGAACTCAGAAGCACCAGGACCATAAGCAAAAACCGGTACCATCGTAGCACTGTGTCCACCTGTAGAAAATGATGGTTCTATTGTGTTATAATCTCCCGCTTTTGATGCTAGTGTAAATCCGCCCGTCTCATGATCTGCAGTTACAATAACGAGTGTGTTGCCATCCTTTTCAGCATAATCAAGCACTTGACCTATCACCGTGTCAAAGTCTATTAGTTCGCTTATTAAATACTCGCTGTCGTTATTATGTCCACCCCAATCTACTTGAGAACCTTCTACCATTAAGAAAAACCCTTTCTTGTTTTGAGAAAGTTTCTTGATACCAAGTTGAGTAGCATCATATAAAAAGGAACCACGACCATCTAAAAATTTAGGCATCCCACTGTCTGCTAGTAAGAAACCATAATTTTTATCTTTCTTCATTGATAACGCTGGATCTAGTCTGTCTAAATACATTTCGTACCCCTTAGATTCAAGTGTTGCTACGAGATTATTTCCATCTTCTCTATTTTCAAAATATTTGCGTCCTCCACCAGCAAAAAAGTCAACGCCAGAGTTGACGATGTCTTCGGCAATTTCTAACTCCATTTTTCTAAACTTTTGATGAGCATAGAAACTTGCAGGGGTTGCATGAGTGATGGTTGAAGTTGCTATAACACCTGTAGCAAAACCTCTTTTTTCTAGATCTTCAAGAATAGTTGGTGCAGCGATGGTGTCTGTATTAACTCCAATGGCTCCATTATAAGTTTTTAAACCTGTAGAAAAAGCCGTAGCACCACTAGCCGAGTCTGTAATCAAATCACTCGCCGAAGAAGTTTTAATGAGTCCTATTGTTTTAAAACGATCATAATTAGACGGCTGCGTATTGTAATATTGACTAGCAGAAATCTGGCTCAAACCAGTACCATCTGCTATCATAAGTATAATGTTCTTAGGTTTTTTATTTTGTGCGGTACTGCTTACAGATGCACAAGATATGGTCATACCTATTACACATAGCGATAGATATTTTGATATAGACTGTATATTCATTGTAGTAAAGATTTAAGCAAAAGTAATTAATGTCTCAGTGACAATTTTAAAGATTAGGTTAAGAATTAGACACCAAGCTTAGATCTTATTCCTTTCCATCGTAATTTTCTTATAAATGTGCCTTCTTGTGCACTTACAAGATGATCTTTTTTAGATCGCTTTGCGCGAAAATATCCAAGCAAATAATCATTAGTTAAAAGCAGGTTTCCTTTACGATTTGCTAGCTTGATTGAGGCTATCAAAGTGAGCCAAAAGCCGTATCTCATTCCATAGAATGCTTCTCCTTGTTTGAATTGTGCTGCTTTGTTGTAGGTATTGCCTGTTGGTTTCAGGTGTTTTACATGCAGGGTGTCGTTTGTGATAACCTGCCAGTTATAATATTTTGCAAGAAGCTCATCGATGGTGTCCCATCCCATTGCTGGTTTCAGACCGCCTATTTCTTTAAAACATTCTTTTCTATACGCTTTAAGTGCACCACGTATATGGTCTTTGTTAGTTAGGTTTTCAAGAACCCAATCTCCATTTTTTTCAACATAACAAAATCCGCCAACCATTCCGATGCGAGAATTTTTTTCAAATTCATGAGCAATAGTCTCTAGGTAATTCACCGGGAAAATAAGATCTGCATCAAATTTGCAAAAGATGTCATAGTCTTCATCAAGCGTGTTTATACCTTTTTGAACGGCTTGTATTACTTTACTGCCAGGTAGATGTATATCGCTGCTGGTTGTATTGAGAAGTTCTATGAAAGAGTGCGCTTTCGCGAAAGCGGAAATTATCTTCTCACTGTTATCTGTACTTTGGTCATTGACCACAACTACCTTTTTAGGAAGCAAAGTTTGTGCAACTAGGGAGTCTAGTGTTTGTTTTATAAACTCGGCCTCATTGTGACAAGGTATGACGATGTAGAAATTCATTATGATTTGCGTTCGGCGTAAATCAAGTAATAGCGGGGAGTAATCATTCTAAGTAGTGGCCTTATGCCTATTTTTTTAACGGGATTTGTAAACTTCTCACGTTTCTTAATTTCCCAGCCCGCTTTTTCAAAAAGCCAGTCAAATTGCCAATCTTCAAATTCATGATAATGTCTGTCCCACATATCTGTTTTAGAACGATAGGCAGGGGAGAACCATAATTTTAAGGGTATACTGGCTACAATTTTATCTGCTTTTATATCACGCAAGACATTGAAGGGGGCGAGTAGGTGTTCAAAAATCTCAAAAGCAGTTATCACCGAAGCGTCTGACTCTTGTACGGCACTCGTGTTTATATCCAGATCTTCTCCCGACGTATTTTGTACAGTGTATCCTTCACGTTCCATAAATTCAACAAATGGGTTACGTACACCAAGATCAAGAATATGCTCATTTGTATTAGGAATTACTTCCTTGAGAAAATCGATGGTGTGCTTGTACCGTTTGTTTGGAAAAGTGTTTTCGTACACGTTTAATAAAGATTTACAGTTAGTAACACTTGAAAAGAGCCTTGTTGCTTCTTTTATTAGTAGCGATATACCATGGCGTTGATGTTCATTCCAGCACCTACACTTGCAAAAATAACGACATCACCTTTGTTGATTTCGTGATTTTCTAGAGCTCCTTGACGTACTAAGTCAAATACTGTAGGAACCGTCGCAACAGAGCTATTACCTAATGTATTTATGCTCATAGGCATGATATGCTCAGGCATTTCTAAGTCGTGAAGTTTATAAAAACGACTTACGATTGCCTCATCCATCTTTTCGTTTGCTTGATGAATAAATATTTTCTTAATGTCTGCTATTGTACAGCCACTATTTTCAAGGCATGTTTTCATGGCTTGAGGTACTTGTGTAAGCGCAAAGTTATAAATCTTGCGACCATACATTTTTATGTACTTAGTTTGCTGTTCTGCTTCAGTGTTATAAGAAGATCCGTTAAAAAGAAAATATGCCTCATCATAAGTGAATGTAGCTGTCTCAAAAGATAATATGCCAGTGTCACTATCATCTTGCTCAATGATAGATGCTCCAGCACCATCACTATAAATCATACTGTCTCTGTCGTGATCATCTACCACGCGAGAAAGCATCTCAGTACCAATTACAAGACATTTCTTGGCCATTCCTGCCTTGATATAAGCTTGTGCTTGAATTACACCCTCTATCCAGCCTGGACATCCAAAGAGAATATCATATGCAACGCACTTAGGGTTTTGAATACGTAAGTTGTGTTTAATACGTGATGCAAGACTAGGTACAATATCGCTAAAGTTTGATCCTTTTTGCACATCACCATAATTGTGAGCGCATATAATGTAGTCTAATGTTTCAGGATCTACTCCTGAGTCTTTAATAGCGTTTAGTGCTGCTTGCGTTCCCATATCTGAGGATTGCATGCCAGCAGGTGCATAACGTCGTTCTGAAATGCCAGTAATCGCTTTAAATTTCTCTATGATAATACCATTTTCAGATGTAATGGCAGAGCCGTCCATGTTCAAAAATTGATGTTTTTGAAAATTGTCATTTTTTGTAATGACTTCTGGGATGTAGCTGCCTAGACCTGTTATTTTAATTGCCATATAGGGTATTTTGAAAGGAGGTAAAGTTAATGAAACAGAATGGGAATGCCCGAGATGATTACTGTTCCTACTTATTTTGTGAAATCCATAATAATTAGCTGTTTTTGGCTACTTATCGGCGAGAACTTTACCGTTATTAAATTAATCTTGATGTATGTATAAAATAGCAAAGGTCAAAATACTAGATTTTGACCTTTACTTAGTGGGATCATCTCAATTTTGACGATGTTTTTATCAAAATAATAGATGTTTCAATTATTGTGCATTTATGCTTCCATGTATTCCTCAATAGGAGCACAAGTACATATTAAATTACGATCACCATAAGCGTCATCTACACGACGCACAGTAGGCCAGAATTTGTTTTCTGTAACGTAGCTTAGTGGGTAAGCTGCTTGCTCTCGAGAATATGTGAACTCCCAAGTGTCTGCGGTAAGCATTGCTAGGGTATGCGGAGCATTCTTCATGATGTGGTTAGGCTCATCAGAACTTGCTGTGTCTATTTCCTTTCTGATAGAAAGCATCGCTTCACAAAAACGATCTAGTTCCTCTTTGCTTTCACTCTCGGTAGGTTCTATCATCATAGTTCCTGCTACTGGGAAAGAAACCGTAGGAGCGTGGAAACCATAATCCATAAGACGCTTTGCGATATCTGTAACCTCGATTCCATGAGCTTTAAATGGACGACAGTCTATAATCATCTCATGTGCAGCACGACCGCGTTCTCCTACATATAAACATTGATAAGCGCCGTCAAGACGCTCTTTGATGTAGTTTGCATTAAGAATGGCATACTCTGTAGAGTGACGCAACCCTGGCTCACCTAGCATAGTGATGTATGCGTAAGATATAAGACATGCAAGTGCAGATCCCCATGGAGCTGCGCTTATTGCTGTAATCGCCTGCTCACCGCCAGTAGTAACTACTGGGTTAGTAGGTAAGAAAGGAACTAGTTGTTTTGCAACACATATAGGTCCTACTCCTGGGCCACCACCTCCGTGAGGAATAGCAAAAGTTTTGTGTAAGTTTAAGTGACATACATCTGCACCAATTGCTCCTGGGTTTGTAAGGGCAACTTGTGCATTCATGTTTGCACCATCCATATATACTTGACCACCATGCTCATGTATGAGTGATGTGATTTCTTTTACAGCACTTTCATATACTCCATGCGTAGATGGGTATGTGATCATAAGTGCAGCGAGATTGTCTTTATGCTTTTCTGCTTTTTCACGTAAATCATCTACATCGATGTTTCCGTTTTCTAGTGCTTTTGTAACTACTACTTTCATACCAGCCATTACCGCACTTGCAGGATTTGTTCCATGTGCAGAAGATGGGATAAGGCAGATGTTTCTGTGGCTATCTCCACGAGATTCATGGTATGCACGTATTACCATAAGTCCAGCATATTCTCCTTGAGCGCCAGAGTTAGGTTGTAGTGATGTGCCCGCAAAACCAGTGATCTCCGTAAGTTGATCTTCAAGTTTTTTGAGCATAGTCTGGTATCCTTCTGCCTGATCTAATGGTGCAAAAGGGTGCATATTCCCCCACTGCGGATCAGAAAGTGGTAGCATCTCAGACGCTGCATTAAGCTTCATCGTACAAGAACCTAGAGATATCATTGAGTGATTTAATGATAAATCTTTACGTTCTAGTTTTTTGATGTAACGCATCAATTCTGTTTCAGAATGATAGCTGTTAAAATACTGGAAGTTGTAAGAATGAAGTCTCACGAGCTACACTTGCAGGAATCGCATTTCCTTCGGCAATTTCAGATACAACGATAGTTTCTTTTGAGTACGCTTTCGCGAAAGCGGAAACGATATCATTTACATCTTGTAAGGTGGTAGCTTCATGTATAGAGATGGCTACAGTCTCTGCGTCTGGGTAATGGAAGTTGATTTCCATTTCTTGCGCTACGGCAGCAACTTTGGCAGCATCTGCTTTTATTTGGATAGTGTCAAAATAACTCTCGTTAGTTTGATACAATCCTAGTTGTTCAAGTGCATCTGCAACAGTAGCTGCAGTGTTGTGAACCTTATTTGCTATATTTTTTAATCCTTCTGGACCGTGATATACACCGTACATTCCCGCCATAACAGCAAGTAATACCTGAGCAGTACAAATGTTTGAAGTTGCCTTATCACGTTTGATGTGTTGCTCACGTGTTTGAAGCGCCATACGCAGGGCACGCTTACCATCAGTATCTTTAGTTACTCCAATGATACGTCCAGGGATACTTCTTTTATATGCTTCCTTAGTAGCAAAGTATGCTGCGTGAGGACCTCCGTATCCTAGTGGAATACCAAAGCGTTGCGTAGTACCAACTACAACGTCTACTCCAAATTCTCCTGGAGCGCGTAGTTTTACAAGGCTCAATATATCTGCTGCTACAGCTACTTTAATATCTGCTGCATTTGCATTTGCTACAAAACCTGCGTAGTCAAATACTTTACCAGATACACCTGGATATTGTAAGATGGCTCCAAAGAACTCATTAGAAAAATTAAATTCCTCATGATTCCCTACTACTAGTTCTACACCTATTGGTGTTGCACGAGTTTGTAATAAAGAAAGCGTTTGAGGTAAAATCTCTTCAGATACAAAGAATTTATTTACGTCTGCCTTTTTCTGATCACGGCTACGTACAGAAAATAGCAATGCCATTGCTTCTGCAGCTGCGGTAGACTCGTCAAGTAAAGATGCATTTGCAAGCTCCATACCTGTAAGATCTGTGATCATGGTCTGGTAGTTAAGCAATGCTTCTAGACGTCCTTGAGCAATCTCTGCTTGGTAAGGAGTGTAAGCCGTGTACCATCCCGGATTTTCTAGAATATTACGCTGTATTACCGCTGGTGTAATCGCTTGGTTGTATCCTAGACCTATAAAAGATCTAAAAACTTTGTTTTTATTAGACAGTGCTGTGATATGTGCAGCAAACTCATGCTCGCTTAGCGCAGGGTCTAGCGTAAGGTTATTCTCAAGTCTAATGTTATCAGGAATAGTCTCAAAAATGAGTTGCTCGATAGTTTCAGCGCCTACGGTTTTAAGCATCTCGTTAAGATCACTTCTACGCGGGCCTATATGGCGTAATGCAAACGAATCTGTATTCATCGTATTGAATATTTTTAGGTGCAACAAAAATAAGGCAACGAAATCGATTTTTACGACTTATTTGCCTCATAGCGAGCTAATGTTTTCAACCGAAATGCAACCTTATTAACAGTTGTAGTATTTTTGTCTAATGCAGTTGTTTAAACGTGTTTTTGACTTTTATATAAACAGTAGTATCCACGTGAGCTTAGCCGTAGTTGCATTAGGGTGGGTGACTTGCTTATCTTTAGACATAAACGTTAATTACGAGTTGCTTGCGTTTTTATTTTTTAGCACAGTGACTGGCTATAATTTTGTAAAATATGCCGAAATAGCTGGTTTACACCATCGAAGCCTAGCGAAATCATTAAAATCAATACAAGTTTTTTCTGTTTTTTGCGGGATTGGGATGATTATCACTGCTTTTTCTTTGCCACTAGAAGTGTGGGTGGCTTGTGGTATTTTGGGGTTAATCACGCTACTGTATGCAGTTCCATTTTTTCTCCCAGCAACAAGCACAAATAATAGTAAGGGAAATTTGAGAAGCATCTCTGGTGTAAAAATTTACATCATAGGTTTTGTGTGGGCAGGAGTGACGGTGTTATTGCCTGTTTTAGAACAAGGTCTCTCCATGTACTGGGATGTGTGGATTGTTTGTGTACAACGCTTTCTTTTTGTAATCGCTCTCATGATTCCATTTGAGATAAGAGATACGAGTTATGACCTCGCCTCTTTACGTACATTACCTCAAGTAGTAGGCATAAAAAAAGCCAAAATCATTGGTGTGATTTGGCTTTTCTTATTTTTAATTCTAGACTTCTTAAAGGACGACTTATCTATGCCGATGTTAATTACACACTCAATAATTGTTGCAGTGGTGGTGGTTTGCATTACGCTTTCGCGAAAGCGTAATGCAGCTAAGAGTTATTTTACATCCTTTTGGGTAGAGGGAATCCCGCTATTTTGGTTAGGTCTATCGTTGTTATTTAATTATTTACTTGCTTAAGTTGCTCTTGAAGGCGTTGCTTCATGAGTTCTTTTTCGGACATAGAAACTGTTTCTACCGATGGATTTTTTATAGCTTTACTAAGTTTTCCATTACGTGCAGAATATTTTCTACAAGCTCTACAGTAGATAAGATGAAAGCTTAGTTTTATCTTTTCTAGCAAGGAAGCTTCTTTATACTGGTTCTTGTCGCAGATGTGGTTAGCCTCTTGACATTCAGTTTTAAATTTCATTTTTTTTACTTTTATTTTTTAGATACTTATAGCCAATTTTTCTCCATACAACTTGCCATGGCTGTACGGGCTCTGTGGATAATTACCCAAAAGTTAGACGGAGTAATATCAAATTCATTACAAATTGCTTCAGTATCAAAGTCGTCTATTGTTTTCATCTTAAAAATGCGAGCTTGCTTTTCTGGTAATTTACCTAAGCAGTTAAAAATAGCCTCGCCTAGTTCCTCATTTTCTATGCTATCCTCTGCAGTTTTGTCAAAGGGATCTGCAACGCGCTCTTCTAGCCAGTCGCCCTCGCTTTCGTCATCTTTATAGTTAATATGTACTTCTGCCTTTCCTTTCTTGGAGTTTGTCTTGCGGTAGTGATCAATGATTTTACGCTTTAAAATGGAAATGAGCCACGTGCGTTCTGTAGCTTCCCCTTTAAAGTTTTTCATTGACTTAAGGCCTGCGAGAAAAGTCTCAGAAATTAAGTCTCTTGCCATGTCGCGATCATTCACGCGGGCGATGGTATAATTAAATAGGTAGTCCGAGTACTGGTCTACCCATTTTGTGGGGTCTATTTGGTTAGTGGACATAAGTAATCTGTCGTATATTTTTTCAAAAATAACATAAAACTGATTAGCATATTGATTTTTAGAGCAATCAAGACCAGATACCTCATTTGTGAATAGCGGTAATTGCCACTTATCTATTTAGATAAAACTATTTTTTATAGAATGATTACGTACTTTCAAAAAGCGAGTAAGGTGTCTTTTTATGAATAAGTAGTCAAAAATTTCTCCTAAGAAACCAAAGGGAACTTTATATGTAAGTACATCTGTCATTACTGTGGTGTTGCCCACTTCTTTAAAGTAATGTTCATGTTTAAAGTTCTTGAAATTGCCTGTAATCATTTCGTCCACAAAATAACTGGGTGACTTAAGCTCAGTTATCAGACTCTGATGAGTAAGCCATAATCCTAAGTGTTTGCCTTGCCAAGTAACAGTTTCCCCTTTATTTATAAGTCCAGATGTTATGCCACCTATTACCTTTTCTTGTGTTTGTGACGCAGATTTTTTGTGAAAATCAATATCACGTGATCTATCAAAGACATTCTTTATAGAGGCATTTATTTTAGTTGTGAGGCGTATAGTGGTCATATTAATAAATCTTTTAAAGCCTTGTCTAGTTGGTCGTACTTAAATGTAAAACCCTCTTCTAGTAATCGTTCTGGGATTACATTTCGGCTTTTAAGTAATAATTCGGTTTCTGTTCTTATAACAAAGGCGCCCACTTCCAGCAGTGGTTTAGGAGAAGGGATGCCAAAAGGTATTCTAAGATTATCACGCATCAATGACATAAGATGTGCATTTGTGGTGGGCTTTGGTGCCACTATATTAATTGGTCCTTTTATATGGGAATGATTGATTAGAAAGTCAAGACTTCGTAAAAAGTCTTCTTCATGAATCCAACTGAATTTCTGCTTCCCGTCACCTTGTTTTCCCCCTAGTCCTAGTTGGGTGATTTTTTTAATGGGTTGCAATGCTCCGCCATTTTTGCCAAGCACAATAGATGTGCGCAACGCAATCTTACGCGTTTGTGGAGTCGTGCTTGAGAATAATGCATCTTCCCATGCTTTTGCCACACTCACAGAAAACCCAGCGCCTATTTCTCCAGTACGTTCGGTCATTTCCTTATCGAGCGAGTGACGATATATGGTTGCTGTAGATGAATTGAGCCAAGTGGAAGGAGGATTTTTGCATTGTGCAATTGCCTTACCTATAATCGTGGTAGTATCTACACGCGAGTTCATGATGAGGTCTTTGTTTTTCTTGTTATAACGACAGTCTACAGAGCGTCCAGCCATATTAATAACTACATCTGCGTCTTCAAATTCTCGCTCCCAGCCAGAGAAATTTTTTGCGTCCCATAATACTGTTCGCACGTTGTTATGCTGTGGTTTTTGCTTTCGCGAAAGCAAAACAATCTCCTCAAAGCTATTCCCAAAATAATGAGTTAAGAGCGACCCTAAAAAGCCGCTCCCACCTGATATAATTAATTTTTTCATGATGATGTAGTATTAAATTGTTGAGGTTTGTGATGAGTGTATGTATACTCCATTTGCCATTTAGAAAGAAGTAGAAAGTAAATAGCAAGGCAAATTCCACTAATCATAGGCATCCAAATAAAGAAACTCGAAGATTTGAAAAAGTTAATACAACTTACGATAGATAGTGTAATTACTACTGATATCCCGTAACCAATAAAATGATTTTTTAATCTAGGATTGATGTTTTTCCAATGGCATAAGAAGTAAACAAAAGAAGCTATTTGTACTATCCCAGTAATAGGTAAAAACAGCATACCAAAGTATATGGTTAACGCTAGAATTAAGTTAATGATTACAATGACTTTGTTAATCTTGTAGATGGTTTCCATAATATTATACTTTCAGAAAAAAATGAAACATTTAATTCAATAAAAAGCACATGTTTCAGTGCTTGTTATGTAGAGTTTGAGAAGTATTACTTCATCAGTTTTAAGATGGTCTTAGTAATCCAGTTCTCTTTATAATCGGTGATTTTTTCAAGCATGCTGTCGGCTCTAGAGACAAACTCATGGAGCTCGGCTGTTTTTGCTTTAAAGTGAGCCGCTTCCTTAGAATCAGTATCTTGTAGATTGCTTACTTCCTCTAAAACTCTCAGCGTTGGTTTGATTTCTCGCTTGCTGCGTTCCTTTGCAATCTTCCTTGCCAGCTCGTCTATATTACTTTCGGCTACAAAGTATTCCCTTCGTTCACCGGCTTTATATTCTTTAAAAATAATACCCCAGTCTATAAGTGAGCGTAAATTCATACTCGCGTTACCGCGGGAGATATGAAGCTCACCCATGATGTCTTCCATGCTAAGTGCTTCTGGTGAGACCATTAATAATGCATGAATTTGTGCCATAGTTTTATTAATTCCCCATTGAGATCCTAAGGCTCCCCACGTTTGTATAAACTTATTTTTTGCTTGACTAAATTCCATACATCAAATATACGAATGTTATTGTAGTTTCAATAATAAATGAAATATTATTTTTAATCAAAGCAATATTCTTATCTGTATTTTTGATTTTATGAACGTATTAGTGATCTCTACAGTATGGGTTGAGCCTACCTCTTCGGCAGCGGGAAGTAGGATGTTGCAGCTATTAGATATAATGCTAGCAAAGGGTTGGAAGATTACTTATGCTAGCACGGCGGGAGTTTCAGAAAATGCTTTTGATTTAGAAACACTCGGCATTGCTACCCAAGAGATACGTGTAAATGATGAATCTTTTAACGCTTTCGCGAAAGCGTACCAACCCAATATCGTCCTTTTTGACCGATTTATGGCCGAAGAGCAATTTGGATGGCGCATCGCAGAACAATGTCCAGAAGCCATTAAAATACTAGACACCGAAGATTTACATTGCCTGAGAAAAGCACGCCAGCAAGCAGTAAAAGAGGATAGAGATTTCAGGGAACAAGATCTTGTGTCTGATGTTGCCAAAAGAGAAATAGCGTCCATATATAGATGTGATCTCACGTTAATGATTTCTCAAGTAGAGATTGCATTATTGCAAGACTTTTTTAAAGTACCTAGCTCACTCTTACATTACGTACCTTTTTTGTTACCAAAAGCCCCAGCCAATTTTAAGCCTTTTGATGAGCGGCAACATTTTATAGCGATAGGTAATTTTATACATCTCCCTAACTGGGATGCTACGCTAGCGCTCAAAAAGAATATCTGGCCATTAATTAGGAAAGCAATTCCTGCTGCAGAGTTACATATCTATGGAGCTTATCCGTCAGAAAAAGTGATGCAACTTCATAATAGGAAGGATGGATTTATTGTAAAAGGAAGAGCAGAAGATGCGCATGAAGTGATATTAAATGCACGTGTATTACTTGCTCCGCTACGTTTTGGGGCAGGTTTAAAAGGAAAGTTTATCGATGCGATGCAGTGTGGAACCCCATCTGTGACCACAACAATAGGTGCAGAAGGAATGCAACAAGGCTTGCCGTGGAGTGGTGCGATAACTGATGATGATGCGACTTTTGCAAGAGAGGCGATTACCTTATATAGTGATGAGCTAGTTTGGAGCAAAGCTCAGGAGCAAGGAAAAGAAATTGTCAATAAAAATTTTCAAAAAGAAGACTTCGAAGAAGATTTCATAACAAGAATCAATACTCTTAAGGCTAATCTAGAAACCAGCCGACTCAATAATTTCACAGGGCAGATGTTATTACATCACTCGATGCGTAGTACCAAGTTTATGTCTAAGTGGATTGAGGAGAAAAATAAAAAGGAGCCCATATAATGAACTCCTTTTGTAATCTGATTAATGTTTGAACTTAAATAAGTCCTGCACGTCGTAATAATGCTTCTGGTTTAGGCTCTTGACCACGGAAACGTTTATACAATATCATAGGGTCCTCTATTCCTCCTTTTGAGAGTACGTGATCCTTAAACTTAGCTGCCACATCTTTGTTAAAAATCCCTTCTTCTTTAAAGTATTCAAACGCATCTGCATCTAGTACTTCTGCCCATTTGTAGCTGTAATATCCAGAAGAATACCCTCCTTGAAAGATGTGTGCAAATGCTGTACTCATACACGTCTCTGGAGTGTCAGGATATAAAGAAGTATCTCCAAATGCTTTTGTTTCAAATGCTTTTACATCCTTAATCTCACTCGGGTCTTGACCATGCCAAGACATATCGAGTAAGCCAAAGCTTAGTTGGCGCAGTGTTGCCATTCCTTCTTGGAAGGTAGCAGCATCCTTTATTTTTTGAACTAAATCCATTGGGATTACTTCACCGGTCTCATAATGTGTTGCAAAAAGCTCTAAAGCTTCTTTCTCATAACACCAATTCTCTAGTACTTGACTTGGTAACTCAACAAAATCCCAGTATACAGAAGTTCCTGAGAGGCTAGGGTAGGTAGTATTTGCAAGCATACCGTGTAGCCCGTGTCCAAACTCGTGAAAGAGCGTAGTTACCTCATTAAATGTAAGTAGTGATGGTTTGCTAGGTGTAGAAGGAGTGAAGTTGCATACATTAGATATATGCGGGCGATCATTTATACCATTCTCAATTTTCTGTCCTTTAAAAGAAGTCATCCACGCTCCACCACGCTTTCCTTTACGTGGGTGGAAATCTGCATAGAATAGCGATACATAGTTGCCATCTGCATCTGTAACACGATAAGTTTTCACCTCTTTGTGGTAAACATCTACATCATATACTTGTTTAAACTGAAGTCCAAACAATCGTGTCGCAATTTCAAAAACTCCGTCAATTACATTTTCTAACTTGAAATAAGGTTTGAGTTGCTCGTCATCTAGGCTAAAGAGTTTTTTCTTAAGCTTCTCAGCATAATACGAACCATCCCACTTTTCTAAGCGGGCGATGTTATCAAGCTCATTTGCAAATTTTTCTAGTTGTTCAAATTCTTTCTGGGCAGCAGGTTTTGCTTTTTCTAGCAATTCGTTTAAAAAGTTTATTACTTTTTCTGGCGTTTTTGCCATGCGCTCTTCTAGTACAAAATGTGCGTGTGTAGCATACCCAAGTAACTGTGCACGCTCATGACGTAGATTTGCAATCTCCAGCGTGTTCTTTTGATTATCGTGCTCGTTGTTTTTAAATGCTCTACTCCCAAATGCAAGTGATAGCTCCTTACGTAGCTCACGATTATCTGCATACTTCATAAACGGAATGTAGCTAGGGTAATCAAGTGTTACTACCCATCCATCTTTTTCTCTAGAGACTGCTTCGGCAGCAAATGCTTCTTTTGCACTATCAGGTATTCCTGCTAGGTCTTTTTCATCGGTGATGTGCAGCTCGTAGCTGTTTGTTTCGGCTAGAATGTTTTCGCCAAAACTCAGTTTTAATTGTGCTAGCGCAGTATCAATTTCGCGTAAGCGGGATTTTTTATCCTCTGGTAAGTTGGCTCCATTTCGAGAGAAACTCTTGTATTTTTTATCGAGAAGTGTTTTTTCTTCTACGGTAAGGTCTAAACTGTCTTTTTGAGCGTATATATCTTGAATTCTAGCAAATAACTGCTCGTTAAGAGTAATGTCATTGTTAAAAGCTGTAAGCAGTGGAGAAACTTCTTGTGCTATTTTCTGAATAGCTTCAGAGGTTTCGGCGCTATTTAAGTTAAAAAAGATACTTGAAATACGATCTAGTTGCTGTCCTGCGTAGTCTAAGGCTGCGATGGTATTTGTAAAAGTAGCAGGCTCGTCGCTGGTAGCGATATCGTCTATTTCTTTACGACTTAAGCGTATTGCTTCTTCAAAGGCTGGCTTAAAATGCTCGTCTTTAATTGAAGAAAAAGGAGCTTCATCAAAATCTTGTAATAGCGGATTGTTTGTAAGCGACATGGACTTTTAATTTTGTAATTTTTTGAAAACATGTACTTTATCGAAAAAAGTAGTGATGTTGTCGATAAATAGAATGAATTTTTTAAGTTTGTTTACATAGAAAAAAACTAGAGTACTTTCACTTTAGTTTAAAACGATATTTCCCCCATCAATGTGTAGAAAAGGTTTGGTTAATATTTAGAATGGTTAATAAATACGTTATCATTTCCCAGTATACTGCATTGTTAGAGACCACCTTTTAGGTGGTCTTTTCTATGTAATGCTTTTTGCACCTTCTATAACCTTCTGCTTAAGCCCTTCTTTATAAGCTATTATTTTATCTTGTACTGCGCCATCTCTAGCCCCTAGAATCTGAGCAGCAAGAATACCTGCATTTTTTGCTCCGTCTAGCGCGACAGTTGCAACAGGTACACCTCCTGGCATTTGTAATATGGAAAGGACAGAATCCCATCCATCTATAGAGTTACGAGATTTTACAGGAACACCTATTACTGGTAGTGGTGATAATGATGCTACCATTCCAGGTAAGTGTGCAGCACCTCCAGCCCCAGCTATAATCACATTAATACCGCGAGTATGGGCATTTTTACCATAATCAAAAAGCTTCTCTGGTGTGCGGTGTGCGCTCACAATATCTACTTCTGTATCAATATTCATTTCTTTTAAGAAGTCTATAGCTTCTTGCATTACTGGCAGGTCGCTAGTGCTTCCCATTATGATTCCTACTTTCATAATATCTAATTTTTTATTGTGCAATTACACGTATGTTTTCTTTAACCTCTTGAGCTACTTGTCTTGCCTTTACAAGATTGTGATTTACAATGGTAACGTGTCCCATCTTACGGAAAGGTCTTGTTTCCTTCTTGCCATAAATGTGTGGTGTTACACCATCCATTGCCATAATTTGTTCTATGTTCTTATATTTTACTGCGCCTGTATGTCCCTCATCACCTACTAGATTTACCATTACAGATGCTACTTTACTATCTGTGTTTCCTAACGGTAAGTCTAAAATAGCTCTAAGATGTTGCTCAAACTGATTTGTAAAACTTCCCTCTATACTATAATGACCACTATTGTGTGGTCTAGGAGCCACTTCATTTACAAGAATCTCATCATCTTCTGTTTGAAACATCTCAACAGCAAGCAGACCTACATGGCCAAATGCTTTTGAAACCTGCTCTGCTATTGCGCGAGCTTTATTTGCAACATTCTCATCTATACGAGCGGGGCAAATTACATACTCCACTTGGTTTGCTTCTGGGTGAAATTCCATTTCTACCACAGGGTATGTCTTTACTTCGCCAGATACACTACGAGCTACAATTACTGCAAGCTCATTTTTAAATGGGATCATTTTTTCGGCGATGCATGGTACTTGAGGTAGGTGGTCTAAATCTTCGGCGGTTCTTACAACAGAGACTCCTTTTCCATCATATCCTCCCGTGCATGATTTCCAGATAAATGGAAACTCGATATCACTTGATGCTGTGTTTAAGTTTTCTTTTACCGCTTTCGCGAAAGCGTACTTTGTATACCCCGCTGTTGGAATATCATGTTGTGCATAAAAGTCTTTTTGTACTCCTTTATCTTGTATGTTACGCAACACAGATGGCTGCGGAAACACTTTTACCCCTTCTTTTTCTAGTGCTTCAAGGGCATCTATATTTACACTTTCTATCTCAAAGGTAAGTACATCTACTTTTTTGCCAAAAGCGAGTACCGTGTCATAATCCATAAGACTTCCTTGCTCAAAATGATCACAAGCAATCTTGCTAGGAGCATCATCACTAGGGTCAAGCACATATGTCTGGATATCATATTTTCTAGTGTCATAAAGCATCATCTTGCCGAGCTGGCCACCGCCTAAAATTCCAAGTTTAAACTGTGAAGAAAAGTAGTTTGTCATAATATTAAATCCCTCTCAAGGGGTTTTATGTGCAGACCTATGAGATCTAATTAAAAGTTATTTCTTTGATCAAACACAGCAGACTAACCACCAAAGCTCGATTTTTTATAGCATCTAATTACTGTTTTCAAAAGTACAAATTTCCTTAGGATGGAGTTTGAGAAGTGGTTTAAAAAACTCCTTTTGATATTTGGGTTTTGGGTTTGAGCAAATTGTCATTTCCTCTTGGTATCTTTGCCCTTTGTTATTATGAAAAATACCATCACACTACACGACCTCTCGTTTGAGGAATTTATTACAAAAACAAATGTGCAACATGCCGTAAATGGTGTAGCTGTGCGTCTTAATGAAGATTACAAGGGTAAATGCCCTGTCTTTCTTACAGTGCTTAACGGCGCATTTCTATTTAGCTCAGAGCTTATTAAAAAGTTTGATCATGATTGTGAATTGAGCTTTATTAAGGTAGCGAGTTATGAAGGAACACAGCAAAGTGATGAGATTCATACCGTAATGGGAGCAGAACCATCACTTAAAGGACGCGATGTGATTGTGGTAGAAGATATAGTAGACTCTGGAAACACTGTTGAAACCATCATAAAAATACTTAAAGACGAAGAGGTTGCTTCTTTTACGATAGCATCCTTACTTTATAAGCCAGCGGCTTATAAAAAGCCTTATAAAATAGATTATATAGGGCTAGAAGTACCTAATGATTTTGTAGTAGGATATGGTCTAGACTATAATGGTCTAGGACGTAATCTTACATCCATTTATAAACTTAAAGAATCTACAATGACTAATCTGGTTTTATTTGGCCCTCCAGGTGCCGGTAAAGGAACACAAGCCGAAGTTTTAAAAGAAAAGTATAATCTAGTACATATAAGTACTGGAGATGTTTTTAGATACAACATTAAAAATGCTACAGAGCTAGGGACCTTAGCAAAATCATACATTGATAAAGGACAGCTTGTTCCAGATAGCGTAACTATAAAAATGCTTAATGCAGAGGTGGAGAAAAATGCCGATGCTAAGGGATTTATTTTTGATGGTTTTCCTCGTACAGAGGCACAGGCAGAAGCACTAGCAGAATTACTTGAAAGTAAGAATACTGAGGTTTCTGGAATGGTTGCTTTAGAGGTGGATGATGAGGTGCTAGTACAACGTTTACTAGAAAGAGGTAAGACTTCTGGGCGTGCAGATGATGCAGATGAGGCAGTGATACGCAACCGTATTAAAGTATACTATGCAGAAACTGCTATCTTAAAAGGATACTACGAGAAGCAAAATAAGTATCACGGAGTTGATGGCGTGGGTACAGTAAGTGAGATTACAGACAGATTAAGTAAGGTGATTGACACCTTATAAAAAGTACTAGTGTACTTATATATTATTAAAGAAATTAAAGGCTAGCCGAAAGATGACAGAAGGAAATTTTGTAGACTACGTTAAGATTCACACAACCTCAGGAAATGGAGGTTCTGGATCTGCGCATTTACACCGTGAGAAGTTTATTGAGAAGGGTGGCCCAGATGGTGGTGATGGAGGTCGTGGAGGTCATATCATTATCAAAGGAAATAGTAACCTGTGGACACTCATACACTTAAAATTTAAGAAACACCTGCGTGCCGGTCACGGAGGTAATGGTGCAAAATCAAGATCTACGGGTCATGACGGAGTAGATGAGTATATCGAGGTGCCACTAGGAACAACTATTAAAGACACAGAAACTGATAAGGTGCTTTTTGAAATCACTGAAGACGGTCAAGAGTTTATTGCCGCTAGAGGTGGTATGGGAGGTCGTGGTAACTGGCACTTTAAAAGTAGTACTAACCAGACTCCTAGGCACTCACAGCCAGGAATAGACGGTTATGAGGTACACCTTACTTTAGAACTTAAAGTGCTTGCAGATGTAGGTCTTGTAGGGTTTCCTAATGTAGGAAAATCTACATTGCTCGCGGCAATCACAGCGGCAAAGCCTAAAATTGCCAATTATGAATTTACTACACTTAAGCCTAACTTAGGTATTGTGGCTTACAGGGATTTTAGATCTTTTGTAATGGCAGATATTCCTGGTATTATAGAAGGAGCTGCAGAGGGTAGAGGGTTAGGACATCGTTTCTTACGTCACATAGAACGTAACTCTACACTGCTGTTTATGATTCCTGCAGATGCAGATAGTATTGCAGAGCAGTATGAGGTACTTCTCAACGAGCTTCAAAAGTACAATCCAGAATTACTTGATAAAAGCAGACTCATCGCAATCACAAAAAGCGACATGCTCGATGAAGAACTTAAAGCAGAAGTCTCTGAAGAGCTTGATAGAGAACTTCCAATTCCATACTTATTCATCTCTTCTGTTGCACAACAAGGTCTTGTAGAGCTTAAAGATGCATTGTGGAAAATGATGAATGAGTAGTTAAGAACTGTTTAAATACAACAATCTGCATAATCCTTTGTTATCTTTATACAAAACAAAGGATATGCGGTTTTTTTTATGTCTTATCGTCTCATTAATGCTCACTAGCTGCGGGACGATGTATGTAGATTATGATTACGATACTAAGAAAGATATTGCTAGTTATAAAAATTACGATTACGACTTCTCTGAGCCATCGGGCTTATCAGAGTTTGACGAGCGTAGATTCATAAAATATACAGATAGCATATTGCAGTCTCGAGGTTTTGTAAAAACGCTAGAAAATGATATTTTCATCAAAATAAAAACTGACGAATTTGAGACTAACTCTAGAAACACCATTGGCGTAGGTCTTGGTGGAGGTGGAGGAAATGTTGGAGTTGGCGTAAGTGGTGGGATTCCTATAGGAGGAGCCGAAAGGCACTTACAGCTTATTCTTACCATTTATGAAGCTCAAAATACGCAAGCTACCTTATGGGAGGCAACGAGCGAGAGCGATGTAAAGGTAAAAGCATCTCCTGAGAAAAAGGAAGCTCATTTTAAGAAGCTTGCCGAAAAGATTTTAAGTAAATATCCACCTCAGAAGTAAATCAGTTTTGGCATCATATTGGTATATATTTGATAAAAATTTGAAAATGATAAAATGGATTCTCTTATTGTGTTTTCCTCTTTTTGTGGTAGCGCAAAATGATACCGCTTTCGCGAAAGCGGAAACTCTTTTTAAGAAAGAACAATATCAACAAGCAAAGCCATTTTTCAAAACATACTTATCTACGCATCCCACTCATGCAAAAACTATCGAATATCTAGGCGATATAGAAGGCTATGCCGAAAACTGGAATGAAGCAATATCATATTATGAGCAACTAGTTGAGCAGTCTCCTAAGAATGCAAACTATCATTATAAATATGGTGGTGTGATGGGTATGAAAGCGCTAGCGGTAAATAAATTGAGAGCGGCGACCATGATAGGTGATATAAAGAAGTCGTTTGAAACGGCCGCTTCACTAGACCCAAAACATATTGAAGCCAGATGGGCGCTTATTGAGTTTTACATCCAGTTACCAAGTATTATAGGTGGAAGTGAAGATAAAGCCATGAAATATGCAGATCAGCTTGCAAATATATCACCAGTAGACGGGTATCTAGCGCATGGGTATATTGCAGAATATAATGATCGTCCTAATGATGCAGAGGTGAATTATAGAAAGGCAGTTCAAGTAGGTGGTTCTGTAACCTGCTACCAAAAATTACAGGAGCATTACGAAAAAAACAATAAACCAGAAGATGCACTTGCTACAGTGCAGGCTGCTCAGAGCAAGCATAAGGAAGATAATAGATTGCATTATCAGTTTGGAAAAATCGCTGGTCAATACGGTATAGGCCTAGATCAAGGAATATCTTGTTTACATAAATATATTGATAATTATACAGCCAAAGACGGAGTCCCAAAAGACTGGGCTTACTTGCGTCTAGCGCAGATTTACAAGCATAAAGGAGATAAAATAAAAGCACAGCAATGGATAGGCAAAGCCTTAGCTAGCCGCTCTGACTTTAAGGAAGCATTGCTAGAACGCAAGGAGATCCAGTTGCTTTAAGTGAGTAAAGCTGGATTAATATCCATTACATTATCCTGAAGATAGCGATCTATAAACGCCTCTGTAAAATGCTCACTTCCTAATAGTTTAGCCGATTGTAATTTGTTTTTAATAGGCAACTCTTGATATTTCTTAAGATAGTTAAGGGATAAGCTTTTAAAACTGTAATGCCAAGGCTCATAGTTAAAACCTTTACGATTTTGGTCATCTGTGTAGACCAAGTAAAAGCCGTAGGTATTTGCGTTCTTATCCATCCATTCTTTAAACTTGCAGAAGGGACCATTGCCATGAAATTTAGATGGTACGAGTAGTCCTCCAGAAACTTTTGGAGTGGCGTCTACAATATCTATATCTGTGCCCCAGTGATGTCTTGAAGTTCCAGGGATGGTAGAGTATTTAATTATTTTTTCAATTGCCGCAGTAGGTTTGAGTCCGCTTTCGCGAAAGCGTTTGTACTTGCGTTCCCAGATTCTATTTTGGTGGTTATAATCTCTATAGCTAGATACTACCTGGAATTTGATTCCTTCCTTAAGCGCCGCACTTTTCATCTCTTCATAAGCAACCGCAGCTTCCGGCCGAAGTCGGTATGCTGAGGTCTTAGTAAGAAGTGGAGCACCTTTACCAAGTAATTCATCTTCAGAAATACCTTGAAAAATTGAAGTCGTTGCGGGAAGTGGGAGGGAAGCAGCAACGGCTCCTAGTAATGTTAATTTTGAAAATGTGCGTCTGTTCATATTAAGTCTTTTTTCATTCTAACATGAGGGCCTACTTGCGGAATATCAAATTGTTCTCCTATCATAGTATAGCCTAGATTTTTATAAAAGTCTAGTGCTACCGTACGAGCGTTAAACCATAAGATGGTGCGTTTTCTTCCCTTTAAGATTTCTTCACCCTTATTAAGTATTTGTGCGGCTATTCCTTTATTGCGATATTCTGGTAATACAGCCATTCCTCGTAAACGTGTTTGGACGCCTGTAAATGCCTCATGAGTGTCTTCCATAAAGCTTGCTACACCAACAATGGTGTGCTTATGATACATACCTAGGTGAAAGGTAGAAGCTTTTTCATCTGCCTCCATATATACATCTTTAAGTGGTCTTCCAGCTCGTAAAACTGGATGTCTTACCGGCCAAGTATCTTGAGCAACAATTTCCCGAAGCGTGTAATCCTCATTGTCTAGACGATATAAGATTGAAGGATTATTGTCGTAATCAATTTTCTCTATTTCAATCATGTTGCATTTCTCTAAAACCTTGCGAGATTGTGCATTATCTACATGTGCGTGGGCAATTAGAAATGGTAGTTGTAGATTAGAAAAAGCATAGCTTATACAACCTCTGGCACTTTCTGTAGCATATCCTTGCTTCCAGTATTTTTTATAAAATCGAAAACCTATATCTACTGCTCCTTTTTCTTTGTGAAGCTTAAGCCCACACCATCCTAAAAAAGCATCATCTTCTTTTCTAATCACAGCATATCTCGCTAAAGATTCTTTTGATGAATTTTTGGTTGCTTTAATAGTGCGCAACCTAATATATTCACATACGAAATCTTGGGCTTCCTTGAGACTCTTGAATGCCCTATCTCCAGTATATTTAATGACCTCTGGATCATTATTCATTGCATAAAGATGCATAGCATCTTTATAGGTAAATGCTCTTAAATACAAACGTTCTGTTTCCAGAATAGAAGTCATTAAGCAAGCACGTCTTTAAATTCTGGGTTACGATCAAATTGAACCTCTGCAAACGGACATAGCGGATTTATTTTAAGATTATGTTCTCTTGCAAATGCTACTGTACGAGCAACAAGTTTTGATGCATAACCTTGCCCTTCTTGTGGGATTTTTGTCTCTGTGTGGTCTATAGTAATAACAGAGTTGTCATCTTTAGAGTATGTGAGTTCAGATATAATACCATTTTCACCCTTTATGTAAAAGACACCTCTATCCTCTCTTTCTTTATGCTGTATGGTCATCACTTTTTTATTTAAAAATATAAATAAAGCGCAAAGCAGCCTAACAAAGTCCGTTTTTGGGAAATATTTAGCGATTTATATAAAATGCACCTGCTAGATCTTTTTGATCTTTAAGTTTGAGTACATAATAGTAAGTTCCCACTGGCAGTTTATCGTCTTGAGACACAGTTGCCCTTCCCTGTGAGGTTCCATCAAAAGAGTTGTCGTAGTTTTTCATCGAGAAAACTTCTACACCCCATCTGTTAAAAATAAATAGTTCATTGTCTGGACTGGTAGCTAATCCTTCTATGACAAAAGTTTCATTAATCCCATCACCATTAGGAGAAAAGAAAGTGTAAACATTTATAGAGCTTCCTCCTCTCAAAACAGACCCAAGCGTAAGCGCAGAAAAACCATTTGGTTCAAAAATGTCAGATGTAATCTGGCCATTAGTTTCATTTCCTGTAATCTGTGTATTTCCTAAGTCAACCCATCTATTTAGAACTTCAGAGAAGCCCACAACTCGTAAAGACTCAATGCCGTCTGCAAGTACTGGTACTTGTGTTTCTTCATCCCAAGTAAGCCTAGCTTGTACTGGTAGCGTACCATTTAAATCCCAATATTCATTAGGATCAATAATAGATAATGTATTTTGAAAAGAATCCCTATCAAAAGATCCAGAAAGCGTACTTGGAGTATTAGGATCTTCAAAGAAATATGCTGCTTGATACACGTCCCCAGCAGGATCTAGAGGGACTACTGTGAGTTGGCGTATTTTAAAATCATCACCTATAGGGAAGTCAAACTCTAGATTACCTTGATTTGTAACATAACCGTCCACATGGTTGTCATCACTTTCTCCTAAGTAAATTGCATCATTAGTAAAGTCAAGATTAATTCCTAAGTCTTCTCTTGGGGTTGTGATTCTCCCGTTTATAAAATCTAAAAAGTTTGTAACACCTACAGAGACCTCAAAGTTGAGATCTTCTGGAACATCTACCTCCATGTTAAAGAAAACAGGTTTATTGTTTCCTAAAATAAATAGTTCTTCGTCTTGGTTGTAAAAACCCGCTAGACCTAAATTATTATCAAAGTCTCCGTCATTCACAAGATCACCATGAAAGCCTATTGATCCACTTTGATGAATCTGAACATTACCAAAATTATGTGCGGTGTCTTGCGCTTTCGCGAAAGCGAAACCACAACAAGCCATGATTATTATTAATATATTTTTCATTGTATTACAATTTCGTTATTGACGCGTTTGTGAATACTGCATTGAGGCTAGATCCTCCAGCGTTAATCACATATTGAAAATTTATAACATCTCCTGTGCTCAAAGCGTACGTTATGGTGCCGGATGATCCCCAATAATCTTGGCCCGTTAATGTGACAGAGCCTCTAGATAAATATCCTATAAGAGAATTATTACGGCGTGCTGCCAAAATGTATTTAGTGTTGCCTATGGGCATATTGCTAGTGGATAGAGATGCAGATATTGCATATATTCCATCTTGCTCAATTCTGATTTTGCCTGTACCAACTACAGTAAATAAACCTCCTTCGTTTGCTTGTATGTGTGATGCATTAATAGGCATGTCAAAGTAAGTGTTATTAGCGGTGGTAAGTATTCCAGACCCTCCATTTCTATTGAGGATTATACTTCCTCTAGATGGTGTACTCATTTCTTGCCATGTAGCGCCATCATAAATTTTTGCAATTTTTTGGTCACTGTCATAAGCCATAACACCGGCTTCTGCGCCAGTCGTATTATTTATTTCTGCTGTCGTACCATTATTCAATTTTAATAGTAATTGTGGATTTAATGTTTGCGCTTTCGCGAAAGCAAAAAATAAAAAAAAGCAAGCTGTAATATATAGGGATATTTGTTTCATACTTTATTTATATGCCGTAAAAATGACTAGTAATGCTTCATTATTTACATCTCCAGGTTGAACGTCTACTAATGGGTTAGTACTATTTGCGGTCACTATACCATCTGTATAATTTACAGTAATAGTAAACCCATCTGCAGTAAATGATGTAAATGCTCCTTCTATTTTTCCGAGACTACTTCCATTCTGGTCACCATAACGTATACCTATACAGTTGCTACTGCTGGCATATCTAGAGTTGTCATTTATAGAATTTCCGTGTCCTCCAGAATACATCACTTGTTGCGTTATTGTGCCGTCATCATCTCTTGCAAACCCTTTCATTGACCCAAAAGAGTTGTCAATACCTCTATCATTGTCTCCTACGCCATTATCAGAATCAATATCCCGACTCTCCACATTTGCTGCTGCCGAGAAGGTTACCTGTGATGGTGTAAATGGAATGTCGCTTACTGTTACCACTCCTTCGCCAGAGATGATAAACCATCCAGTGTATATATTCTTCTCTGTAAGAAGTTCCAAAAACCCATTATTTGTATATTCAAAAATCCTATTTTCATCTGTATTATAAACCAGCATACCAATCTCTAAATCTGCCGGATCGTATGCGTCAATTTCTAACTGTGATGCCTTCTGTACATTAACTAAATATGAAGGATCTGTGGTTTGCGCTTTCGCGAAAGCGTAAACAAAAACAAGAAGTATAGTTATATATAAAGGGTTGTTTTTCATAGTTTTTTATTCGTAGGCGGTAAATAACACAATAACAGACTCATCAAGTATGTCATCACTAAAAGCAGGGCCTCCTGTTGTTCCTATGGTATAAGTTACATTAAGATTAAAACCTGTAGCCGTAAAGCTCGCTAGAGATGCTGAGATAACACCTAGATTATTACCGTTATTGTTAGTATATCTTAAGCCTATACATTGCGTGTTATTTGCATATCTAGATATGTTATTAATAGAGCTACCACTTCCGCCAGAAAAAATAACCGCTTGTGCAATAGGACTACCTGCTCGAGCAAACCCATTCATTGCGCCAAACGTATTTTCTAGCAATCCAGTATTATTTGCTCCTAGCGCATTATCGTCATTAATATTAAATGTCCCTATATTAGGATGCGCCTTAAAAGTAACTTGCGAAGGCTCAAAAGGGATACCTGTGATACTCTGGCTATATGTTCCAGTGGTGGTTAATGTGCTGTTGTCTATAATAAAAAATCCGGTGTATGCTCCTGATGGTCCTACGGGTCCCTGTGGTCCTTCTACTCCTTGAGCGCCTGTGGGTCCAGCTGGTCCTTGAGGTCCTACAGGGCCTTGTGCTCCAGTAGGTCCAGTAGGTCCTGTTGCGCCATCTGCTCCTGCTGCACCAGTAGGTCCCTGCGGTCCAGTATCTCCTTGCGGGCCAGTGGCACCTGTCGCTCCGTCTGCACCGGCTGGTCCTTGCGGACCTGTAGCCCCAGTCGCACCGTCAGCTCCTTTTGGACCTATAGGTCCTTGCGGTCCAGTTGCGCCCGTTGCTCCGTCTGCGCCTGCTGGTCCTTGCGGTCCAATTGCACCTGTTGCTCCATCTGCACCTGCTGGTCCTTGCGGTCCAATTGCACCTGTTGCTCCATCTGCACCTGCCGGTCCTTGCGGTCCAGTTGCACCCGTTGCACCATCTGCGCCTGCTGGTCCCTGTGGACCTACAATTCCTACAGTGACAGCGGTGTTGTTTTCATTTGTGTACGTAGCCGTACCATTACCATTATCTACAAAAGTAGTTACTGTTTCAGATACATCGACATCGGTTAGTATTACTAAAAAGCCTGATGTCGTATATTCGAATATTCTATTTACATCTGTATTGTATACTAGCATACCTATTTCTAGATCTGCCGGGTCATAGGCATCAATTTCTGATTGAGATGCCTTTTGGATGTTTACTAATAGGGCAGGGTCTGTGGTTTGTGAATAACCGACACTGCAAACTAACATTAAGATTATTATGTTTATAAATTTTTTCATTTTAGAAAAATTTAGAAATAATTAGTTGGTAAAGAATGATACACAAGAACAGGCGCCACCAAATGTAGTGCCTTGGGGTGAAGGTTGATCACCACTAAATGTTACAGGATCATTATTAGATGGCAACGGATCTATTCCTGTAATAAGATGATTGTAAGTTCCATCTCCATTATCCTCAGAAGTTACCGTAAAGTTTATAGGACCTTGATTCGAGGATGCTGTTAAATTAGCAGGTAAATTGGCATAAGGTCTGTCTTCAATTAATATTTCAAAGGCTGATCCTGCATTAGCATTTCCAGGGTTAAAATTAATAATGAAAGTATTAATGTCTGCAAAGTTGTTTGCATTAATACTTTGGTTTTCCGTAAGGGTAGGAGAAGCAGTATTAGTAGGAGTTCCTCCTCCTGTTCCTCCTGTTGCCGTAGAGCCACCATTCCCAAAACCTGGAAGACAGATAACACTAAACATAAACTCTGAGTTAAAATCTGCACGGTCAGAACCTCCATTGTCATTATCTCCTACATTTACTTTAAAACCATCGCTTTGTTGATCATAATAACTAATGTTGGGATCATCGTTTCCTACGCCTAATAAATCTGTAATAGTAAGCTGAATAACATAGCTTGAGGTCCCAAGGTCATTATCAAAAGTAATTTGATAATCTCCAGTATTGATTAAACTAGCAGTTGCATTAAATCCAGCCACTGCCGATCCTCCAGCAGCAATCTTTCCAGCTGCACAAATAGTAGGTCCAGCAAAGAATGCACCACCATCAGTACCCACGCTTAATTTGTTATCTGCATCTGCACTTACTACTTGTGCTTTAAATTCATCTCCTGCTTCATCTGTGTAAGTGATTTCTCCTGTTGCCGTAGCATCTGTAGTAGTAGGGGTGTCGTCTTGAGCGAAAGTTGTTACTGTTTCTGCTGCGGCATCTGCCCATTCTGTGCCTGTTGCAGTAGCTGTGAGTACTTGTCCTGCTATTCCAGGTAAATCATTTTCGTCAAGAACAGGGCCGTCTAAGTCTAGTGTTTGGTTAACTATCACCACAGTGTTGCCTGTTGTTTCTTCATCAATTCTTAGAGCTTCAAAACCTCCAACAGTAAGACCTATTTCGTCTGCGGCTGGACTGTATATTCCAGTATTTGTATCATCTGTAAATCTATAAGAAGGCTCGCCGGCATTACCATCAGAATTTAAAAATCCAGCAGAACGAATTGCTCCTGATACTTGTAGCTTGTTATCTGGTGTATTTGTACCAACTCCCAATCTATTATTTGCAGCATCCCAAAATAATTGGTCATTATCTTCAGTAGGAGTTTCGTCTGCTCCTGCAAAGAAAATAGAGCCTTCAGTTCCTGTATGTTCGAGCGAACTTAAATCTACTGGATTTGGGGTTCCAGTTTCATCTATGTATTCTAACTCGTTTGTAGTGTCGTCAAAAGTTATTGACGTTACTGTCTCTTCAATAGCAAAAGAAGTAGCACCTTCATTATTGTAGGTTCCGATAAGATTTTTGTTGGTGGCTGCATTAAGATTACTTATGGTAGTCGCAGTCTCGTTGATGGCAAAAGTATTACCTTCTTCATTATTATATGTTCCAATAAGGTTTGTGTCTGCTGCGGTATTTAAGTCTGTTACATCAGTTACAATATCTGCTGCTGGTTGTGCTACAAATAATGATCCATCTGTGCCAGCAATTAGTGCATTGTTTGTATCTCCTGATATTAGTTTTATATCTGTATTTGTTGCGTCTTCATTTGCATATGTAAGAGCTCCTGCAGATATTGCTAATTCAGTTATTGTTTCATTAATGTTTACTGGAGTTGCTGCTGGATCTTCGTTAGTGTAGGTAGCAATGGTATTTCCTGTTGCTGCTGTTGCCGTTACTGTTGTTACAGTTTCGTTAATAGCAAAAGGATCTCCTTCTTCATTGTTATAAGTTCCGATTAAGTTTCCTGTAGCGTTAAGGTCCGTCACATCTGTTACGACATCTGCTGCTGGTTGTGCTACAAATAGTGCTCCATCTGCTCCTGCAATTACTGCGTTGTCTGTATCTGTAGAAATCAAGTTTACGTTTGCATTTGTTGCATCTTCATTTGCATATGTAAGTGCACCTGCTGCTATTGCTAGTTCTGTTACTGTTTCGTTAATTTTTACTTCTGTTCCATCTGCGTTTGTTACTGTTGCGATAGGGTTACCAGCAATAGCGTCTGTGATAGCAACACCGGTAGTATCAATAATTACATCAGACCCA